>CAIZXK010000020.1 GCA_903936865.1 uncultured Bacteroidales bacterium
AATATTATTACGGTTGATAAAATGGTTCGTTTTTATTGTGATATATTTACATTGCTAAAAAACTTTGTCAATTTTAACGATTTCTATTTACCTGAATCACAAGCTATTTTTCAAGCTGGTAAGTTATACATCGATCAGCGTTGCTGCGATTTGTGTATTAAGGTAAACAGTATTGACAGGCATAACCTTATGGCTGCGTCAAGTGGGATTTGTTTGGTATATTGTGAATGTAACTCAAAAACTAGAAATGAGTCAATGACCATTGTAGCAGCACTTACTGATGGGGATTTTGATAATATATCTGTTGGCAGAAATGCTGTTTTTTATGATAGAAAAGGTGTTGACTGGGATGCAACCATTGTTAAAGTTATTGATAATCCGATAAGTATCCGACAAGCTTTTTGGTCGCCTTATAAAAAGATTTCAAAATTCATTTCTACTCAAATTGAAAAAATGGCAACATCCAAAGAAAAAGCTTTTCACGAAAAAGCTACAGCTGGTGTTGAAAATACAAGTGATAATCTGAATGCTGGCATCACAGAGTCCTTTAAATCAAACACACAATCTCAAGCTGTAGTTTCAGCATCAAATCAACAACCACAAGCTTTTGATATTGCAAAATTTGTAGGCATTTTTGCAGCTATAAGTCTTGCATTTGGTGCTATTGGTTCTGTGATAATAACAATTTTAACGGAATTTTTTCACCTTTTGTGGTGGCAAATGCCTATTGCTTTTTTTGTAATAATATTAGCTATATCATTACCTTCGATGGTACTTGCATACTTAAAACTTAGAAAACGGAATCTGGCTCCTGTACTTGATGCTAATGGTTGGGCAATTAATGCCCGATTAACTATAAACATTATATTTGGAAGAACGTTAACCCACCTTGCTTCTTTGCCTGCAAATTCTAAACTTAACCTTATTGATCCTTTTTCGAAAAGGAGAAATCCGGTAATTTCAGTTGTTTTATTTTTTGTTTTAGCTATTGCAATCCTATTCTTTTTATTATGGTATTTTGGGATTTTGAAGTAATTTAAATAACAGATGTATTTTCTAAATGAAATAAACGTTATCTATTCTAAGTCTTTTTATTATTTTTATATTCGTCAATTCACTTATAATGAGTATCTTTAAAATAAAAATGCAGATAAAAAACGTTTTTTATCTGCATTTTTTTCAGCTTAAGAATTGAAACCAAAATTTCCAGTTATTATGATTTCATTTACTTACAATTGATATTCAAGTGCTTTTCTTACAACATCCAATGTAACTAACTGACGATCACCGATAGCTTTCCATCCTCTTTTCTCAAATCGATCAACTATGGCTTTTATGGCATCTTTTCCCAAATTAAAATCACTCAATTTTGTTTTAACATCAAGGGATTCAAAGAATTCAACTGTTTTTTGAATTGCTTTGTCAATTTTCTCATTTTCAGTTCCATTATGGATATTCCAGACTCTCTGAGCATATTGCAAAAGTTTCTCTTTCTTTTCAGTTCGTAATGCTTTCCATATTCCAGGCAAAACAACAGCCAATGTTCGTGCATGATCAATATCATACATTACAGTTAATTCATGACCAATCATATGAACCGACCAATCAGCAGAACCTCCGCAACTGATGTTTCCATTTAAAGCCATTGTTGCACACCACATCAGATTTGCCATTGCATCATAATCGGCAGGATTCCCATAAACTTTTGAACCTTCTTCTATTAACGTTTGTAAAATGGATTCAGCAAATCTATCCTGTAAAGGTGTAGCTGTCGGATAAGTTAAATATTGTTCAATTACATGAATATAAGCATCTACAACTCCATTTGCTACTTGTCTCTTTGGTAAAGATGCAGCAAATTCTGGCATTAATATTGAAAATTTTGGAAAAGAGAATGGAGAAGAAAAAGCAAATTTTTCTTTTGTCGAATTCCTTGTTAAAACAGCTACCATATTCATTTCAGACCCAGTAGCTGGTAATGTTAAAATTACACCTATTGGTATAGATGCTTTTATAACTTTATTTTTTGATAATATCTCCCAAGGATCTCCTTCGGAAAATAAAGATGCCGCTGCAATAAATTTTGTAGCATCTATTACTGAACCACCGCCAACTGCTAATAGAAAATCGATATTTTCCTTTTTTATTATATCTACAGCTTTCATAGCAGTTTCATAATGAGGATTTGGTTCAATGCCTCCAAATTCGAAAACCTCAAATTCGCTAAGTGCTTCTTTCACTTGATTATAAATTCCATTTTTCTTTATACTGCCTCCACCATAAATCATCATTATGCGTTTGTGGTCTCCAATATTTGCAGGTAATTTTTTAATCTGATCTTTCCCGAAAATTACTTTTACCGGATTATAAAATTCAAAGTTCTTCATCTTGATATATTTATAACTATTTTTTTAATCACTATCCATTAATATTAAAAACGTTATTATTTAATATTTGTTTATAAAAACGCATATATAATACTAATATTATTAAACAACAAAATAATTTGTTTTAAATGATTGTAAATTAGTATTTTTGAAAATAGCTCATCAATTGGTAACAAAATAAAAAAATATATTTTTTTAAGAAATAAAAGAACACTCTGGCATAAATATTGTTAATGAAGTTAAAAATCATTAAATGCATGGTTACTTAAATATTTCTTTATAAATTTGTAATCTCATTTTTTAACGATATAATTCACTAAATAAAAAAATAAAAATTAAAAAAAATGAAAAAAATTGTATTTTCAATTATTATGTTTGCTATTGCAATCATTACAACAAATGCCCAAAATGCAGGAATACCAGTAAATCCTAACGGACCAGATATTCAGTTTACAAAAACTACCCATGATTACGGAACTATTCAGCAAGGTGGAGATGGTAACTGCGAATTTAAATTTAAAAACACAGGTAAAGAACCATTAATTTTATCAAATGTAATCTCTTCATGTGGCTGTACTGTACCAAGTTGGACTAGAGAACCAATTATGCCAAACAAAGAAGGCACAATTAAAGTTAAATATGATACCAATAGAATTGGTATTATCAGCAAACAAATAACTGTAATGTCAAATGCAAAAACCGACAGAGTTGTTTTAAGCATAGCTGGTAAAATTGAACCTAAACCAGCTGAACAAATGCCGGAAAAAGCAATTAATCCTGGTGCTTCACCTGTAAATCACTAATAGAAACTATTTATAATCAAACAAATCCCGATAATTCACACTTATCGGGATTTTAATTTAAATAAAAACCAAATTAACCATTTAACATGCCAAAAATTTCAGCAAAAGGCAGAAATATGCCTGAATCTCCAATCAGAAAATTAGTCCCTTTTTCTGATGAAGCCAAAAGAAAAGGACGTAAAGTTTATCATTTAAATATTGGTCAACCAGACATAGAAACACCGGAAGGTGCTATGAATGTATTGAAAAATACTAATATTAAAGTTGTGGAATACAGCCATTCTGCTGGTATTTTATCATACCGTAAAAAATTGGTTGAATATTATAGTAACTGTAATATTAATATTGGCGAAAACGATATTATTGTTACCAATGGTGGTTCCGAAGGAATTTTGTTTGCTTTTATGGTTTGCATGGATCCTGGCGATGAAGTTATTATTCCTGAACCATTTTATGCAAATTATAATGGTTTTGCAACCGAAGCAGGAGTTATTGTAAAACCAATTGTTTCTTCTATTGATAATGGTTTTGCTTTACCTCCAATGGAAGAATTTGAAAAACTGATTACTCCCAAAACAAAAGCCATAATGATTTGTAATCCAAATAATCCTACCGGATATTTGTATTCTGAACAAGAATTGCAATCATTGAAGGATATTGTAAAAAAACACGATTTATATTTAATGTCTGATGAGGTTTACCGCGAATTTTGCTATGATGGAAATCAGCATTTTTCAGCCATGAACCTGGAAGGAATTGATGACCATGTAATATTACTTGATTCTGTTTCAAAACGTTATAGTGCATGTGGTGTTCGTATCGGTTGTTTTATTTCCAAGAACAAGGATATTATGACTACCGCTATGAAGTTTGCCCAGGCTCGTTTAAGTCCTCCAACTTTTGGACAGATTTTATCAGAAGCAGCTATCGATACTCCTCAGGCATATTTTGATAAAGTTATTGCTGAATATGTTACAAGAAGAAATGTAGTTGTTGAAGCTATTAATAAAATGGAAGGCTGTTTTTGTCCGAATCCAAAAGGAGCATTTTATGCCGTAGCCAGATTACCAATAGATAATGCCGATAAATTTTGTCAATGGTTATTGGAAGATTTTGAATACAATAACGAAACTGTAATGTTAGCTCCAGCTACTGGGTTTTATTCAACTAAAGGTAAAGGAACTGACGAAATCAGAATCAGTTATGTGTTGAAAGTAGAAGATCTGAAAGCTTCCATGAAATGTCTGGAAGAAGCTCTTAAAGTATATCCGGGCAGAACTATTTAAGGTTTTACTTTGGAATTAATAAAATGGCTGCTATTAACTGGCAGCCTTTTTTTTATTCAATTTTTTTGAAATAATATTTTAAACCCAGACTTATGATATGTGAATTTGTTTTCATGCGATCGTTAATTACCTGATAAGAAGGATAATATGCTGGTTGATCATATAGGTAATTAAAACTATAAAAAAACTGATATTCTACAAATAAACTGAATTTATTTAATTTATATTCAACACCTTCACCAATACTGAAACCAAATGATGGCTTGTTTATGTCAAAACCGAAATATTTATCTCCCTTGTTGCCTAAATCTGAAACAAAATAGTCTATTCTTGGAGCTATTATTAGATAAGGAGTGAAAGATTTTATTGGTATTTTCAATTTCAACACCGGGCTGGCAGTTATAAAGCCAAATTTAAAATTGAATTCAGGATGAACCTCCATTGTATTTCCCCCAAACGGATTAACTTCCAATTTGCTTACACTTTGATAAATACCTAAATCCAATGACAATTGCCAAAATTCTTTCTCAATAAAATCGAGTGTTATAGCTTCATATAATCCTGGTCTTGTAACAAAATTATAATCATAACTAAATTGGGTATTTTCCCACGATTGGTTGGATAAACTAATCCCTGATTTTAAGCCTATGCTTTTGATGATTTGTGAATAAGAATAATTGCTACAAATTAAAAATGTGCAAAGAATGAATAATTTTGATTTCATATTATATTTATTTAGTGCTAATTTTTTGTAAAATGATATTTTAAACCCAGACTTATGATATGTGAATTTGTTTTTATTATCTCTCTCTTGAAAGTTTCTGTTGGATAAATTGTAGGTTTATCAAATAATTTATTAAAATTGAAGAAAAACTGATATTCTGCTAAAATGCTGAAATTTTTGAAGTTATAAGCAACTCCTTCCCCAATATGAAAGCCATATTGTGTTTTATTGATTTCATTTTTCCAACTATCAGCATTTTCATTAGAAAATAAAGAGGTGTAATAATCGAAACGTGGACCAAATTGAATATAGGGCATAAAAGATTTGATTTGAGTTTTAAATCTTAATATGGGGCTAAAAGTTAAAAATCCAAATCTTTGCTTGAAATTTCCTTGAAATTCTCTGGTATTTTCATAAAACAAATATGGATTTGCATCTATTTTACTACAGCTTTGATAGAAACCAAAATCAGCAGCTAAATCCCAGTTTTGTTTTTTAATAAAATCTATAGTAATAACATTATAAATACCTGCTAATTGATTTATTATTGTTTCGTTATTTATAAAACTGAATTCCCATTTTTGATTGGATAAACTAATCCCTGATTTTAATCCTATGCTTTTGATGTTTTGTGAATAAGAATAATTGCTACATATTAAAAATGTGCAAAAAAAAAATAATTTTGATTTCATTTTATATTTATATAGTACTAATTTTTTGTAAAATGATATTTTAAACCCAAACTGATGATATGTGAATTTATTTTTATAACATCTCTGCTAATGAACTGTGATGCCAATAAAGCCGGTTTGTCAATCAGTTTGGTGAAACTATAAAAAAACTGATATTCGGCAAAAATGCTAAAATTATTGAAGTTATATAATATACCCTCACCAATATTAAAACCAAACTGAGTTTTGTTAATATCAGCCTCCATTCCTTTAACAAAATCATTACTTAGTCTGGATACAAAATAATCAATACGGGGTCCTGCAATTAGATAAGGTGTAAATGACTTGAGTTGAGTTTTTAGTTTTAATATCGGACTAAATGTAAGAAAGCCAATTCTAATATCAGTCATTCCAACTTGTTCCTGTGTACTCAATTCATAAGGATCGTCTTCACTTTTACTGCAACTCTTATAAAATCCAAAATCAATTCCAAGCTCCCAGTTTTCTTTTTTTATAAAATCTGCATTAATTACACTATAATACCCAGCAAAAGTATTAAAGGTTCTACCATAACTCATCAAGCTATGTTCCCATTTTTGATTTGAAAGTGATACACCGCTTTTAAATCCAATACTTTTTATTATTTGGGAATATGAGAAACAACTTAAAAAAAGCATTATGCTTAATACAATAATTTTTGTTTTCATAACTTTATATTTATTTGATTACTTGATTATCACTTTGTTTTTCTGCTTTTTTAAAATGATATTTAATACCCAGACTTATTACATGCGTATTGGTTTTTACTCTGTCGTTACTACTATCTCTATAGCTATTTTGATAGAAAAACGATTTATCCATTAAATTATTAAAAGAATATAAAAACTGATATTCGGCAAAAATGCTGATATTCTTTATATTGTAAGCCACTCCTTCGCCAATAGTAAAGCCATAAATAAGTTTGTTTACCTCAAAATTTAAGTAAGTAACATCCATATTGCTTATTTTTGAATAATAGTAATCGAGCCTTGGTGCAAAAAGTATATAGGGGGTAAATGATTTAATTGGAATTTTTAGTTTAATTGCCGGACTAAGTGTAATGAATCCAAATCTAAAATCAAAAGTAGGATTGTTCTCAAAAGTATATGAAGGAAATGGACTCATTTCTGACTTGCTTGCACTTTGGTAAATACCCAAATCAGCAGAAATTTGCCAGTATTCTTTATCAATAAAATCAAATGTAATAGCTTCGTAAAACCCGGTTGAAGCATTAAAAACGTGATCGTTGCTTAAATGCGTATCCTCCCACGATTGGTTAGATAAGGTAATTCCACTTTTAATTCCAATACTCTTAACTATCTGAGAATAAGAATTGCTACAGCTTAGTAACAATAAACTAATTAAAATAATTTTTGGTTTCATTTTTTATAATTTAAATTGATTATCGCATTATTATTACCCACAAAAGTAATCATATTATTAATAAATACGCAGGTTCTTCAATAATATTAAAGATTAAAAATTTAATAGAATTTTATAAATCTACCTTTTATGAACCAAAAATTTATCAAACTAGGAAATGGATTTAAAAATAATTTCATTAAAGATAATTTTTTATAATATAGATTATCAATCTATTTACACTATTTTTGTAATTTTAATTGTATGTTTTCCTTTATTTTCATGTCAAGTTAAATATGATAAAAATCATAAAACATTTTTTGCTATTCAATTGTTATTAAATTAATAAAAGAAGCATTAATGCCAATGCCTCAATCATTATAATTTAAAAATAAAAAACTATGTTGTTCGACTTCGATATGATCAAAACCTTTTATGAAGGTTTACCTATGAAGATAGGTAATATTAAAAATATTCTCAACCGTCCGTTAACGCTTAGTGAAAAACTACTTTACAGTCATTTGCATAACAATAACATTCAGGTTCCATTACAAAGAGGCATTGATTATGTTGAGTTTACACCAGACAGGGTAGCCATGCAGGATGCAACAGCTCAAATGGCTTTGTTGCAATTTATGATGGCCGGAAAAGATACAACTTCGGTTCCTTCATCAGTACATTGCGATCATTTAATAATGGCAAAATCAGGTAATACGGAAGACCTTGCTACAGCAAATGTTACAAATAAAGAAGTGTATGATTTTCTGAGTTCAGTTTGCAACAAATATGATATTGGTTTTTGGAAACCGGGAGCAGGAATTATACATCAGATAGTTTTGGAAAACTACGCTTTTCCCGGTGGAATGATGATAGGTACCGATTCTCATACACCCAATGCCGGTGGGTTGGGAATGATAGCAATTGGAGTTGGTGGTGCCGATGCGGTTGATGTTATGTCAGGAATGGGTTGGGAACTGAAATTTCCAAAGCTGATAGGCATCAAACTAACAGGCAAACTTAACGGATGGGCTTCTGCAAAGGATATTATCCTGAAAATAGCTGGAATTCTCACTGTAAAAGGAGGAACCGGTTGTATTGTTGAATATTTTGGCGAAGGTGCTGAATCTCTATCTTGTACAGGGAAAGGAACTATTTGTAATATGGGTGCTGAAATTGGAGCTACCTGTTCTGTTTTTGCTTATGATGAAGCAATGGAAAAATACCTGAAAGCAACGGGAAGAGCCGAAGTAGCTTTGCTGGCAGATAAAAACAAAGAAAACTTAAGATCAGACATTGAAGTTTATAATAATCCTGAGAAATTTTATGATCAGTTAATTGAAATTAATTTATCGGAATTAGAACCATATATTAATGGACCATTTACACCAGATTTGGCAACTCCTATTTCAAAAATGAAAGAAGAAGCTGAAAAAAATGGCTGGCCATTAAAGATAGAAGTAGGGTTGATTGGTTCTTGTACCAATTCATCTTACGAAGATATTTCGAGAGCTGCTTCTGTTGTTAAAGATGCAGTAGATAAAAAATTAACCGCTAAATCGGAGTTTACAATTACTCCAGGTTCTGAACAAATTCGTGCAATTGCTGAACGTGATGGTTATTTCGATATTTTTAATAAAATTGGCGGTAAAATATTTGCAAATGCTTGTGGCTCATGTATTGGTCAATGGAGTAGAGAAGGTGCCGAAAAAGCTGAGGTTAATACTATTATACATTCCTTTAACCGCAACTTTGCCAAACGTGCTGACGGAAACCCAAATACTTATGCATTTGTAGCTTCGCCGGAAATTGTAACTGCAATGTCAATAGCAGGAACTTTAACTTTTAATCCGTTAACTGACAAATTAATAAATGCTGACGGTGTTGAAATTAAATTGAATGAACCGAAAGGATATGAATTACCTCCTAATGGTTTTGGAGTTGTGGATAATGGTTATCAGAAATCATCAGGTAACAGCAGTAATATCTCAGTTATCATTGATCCTAATTCAGATAGATTGCAAAATCTTGATTCCTTCAAAGAATGGGATGGAAACGATTTTGTCAACCTTCAACTATTGATTAAAGCTAAAGGAAAATGCACAACAGATCATATTTCAATGGCAGGTATCTGGTTGAAATATAGGGGACATCTCGAAAATATTTCCAATAATTATATGATTGGAGCAGTAAATGCTTATAACGACAAAACCAACTACATTATCAATCAGTTAACTTCTGCTTATGATACAGTACCTGAAGTTGCTAAATCATATAAAAATGCAGGTTTGGGTTCTATTGTAATTGGCGAAGAAAATTTTGGAGAAGGTTCTTCCCGCGAACATGCAGCAATGGAACCCAGATTCTTGAATGTTAAAACTGTTCTTGTAAAATCTTACGCCCGCATTCACGAAACCAATCTGAAAAAACAAGGAATATTAGCACTTACATTTGCAGATAAAGATGATTATCAGAAAATTAAAGAAAGTGATAAAATCAGTATTATAGGATTAAACGAATTTTCTCCTGGCAAGCAGCTAATGATCATTTTAAATCATGCTGACGGAACTTTCGATAATATATTGGCCAATCATACTTATAATAGTGCTCAGATAGAATGGTTTAAAGCTGGAAGTGCACTAAATTTAATTAGAAAATCAAATCAAAAATAATAAAAAACTAACACAATTTATATAAATGGAAAAAGAACTAAGATTCAAGAAAGAAGATCTAATGGACTTTGTAGTCCGCTATATGGCTAAATTAGGTGTACCTGAAAAAGATGCTAAAATAGTAGGTGATGTCCTTATTTCTGCTGATTTACGAGGCGTTGAATCTCATGGATTATTACGTCTTGGTTCCTATTATGGAAACAGAATCAGCAAAAATTTTATTGATCCTACAACTCCATATAAAGTTATTTCAGAAACCATTACCACTGCATTGATCGATGGAGGAAATGGTTGTGGTCAGGTTGCTTCATATAAAGCTATGCAAATGGCAATAGAAAAGGCAAAACATTCGGGAATGGCAGCTGTAACTGTAAAAAACAGTAATCATTTTGGTATTGCCGGTTATTATTCTATGATGGCTCTCGAACATGGAATGATTGGAGTCTGTATGACGAATTCTCAACCATTGGTAGCACCAACTTATGGAAGAACAGCCGTAATGGGAACCAACCCAATAAGTGTGGCTGCTCCATCCTACAAGGAATTTCCTTTTGTGCTTGATATGGCCACAAGTGCTGTTGCTTATGGTAAAATTCAATTATATGAAAAGAAAAATGAAAAAATTCCTATTGGTTGGGGAATTGATGAAGATGGACAAGTAACAGAAGATCCAACAAAAATCAAACCAGGCGGTCACGGTGCTTTACTTCCTTTGGGTGGTATGGACATAACTGCTGGCTACAAAGGTTTTGGACTTTCTATTTTTGTAGAAATATTATGTTCGATACTCTCTGGAGGCAATTACCTTACGCAGGTAGGTTCTCCATCAAAACCTGATCCAACAGGAGTTGCACATTTCTTTATGGCAATAAACATTGAAGCTTTCCGTCCATTAATCGACTTTAAAATGCAATTGGATGATATGATTCATTTACTTAAAAATTCTCCTTTAGCAGTTGGATCTGATGAAATAAAGATCGCAGGTCAAAAAGAGTTTGAATATGAAAATTTTAATAATATTCATGGGGTTCCATTAATCAAACCTATCGTAGATGATTTAATTAATGATGGAGAAAAAGTCGGAGTTAAGTTTCCAATTGAAAAAGCATTAAACAATTAATAATTAAAAAAATAATGACAGCAGAAAAAATTACAATTAAAGATAATAAGTTAACTGTTCCTGATTTTCCAATCATTCCATTTATTGAAGGAGATGGAACTGGAGTTGATATATGGAATGCTTCCATCAGAGTTTTTGATGCAGCAGTTGAGAAAGCATATTCAGGCAAAAAGAAGATTGCATGGAAAGAAGTACTTGCAGGAGAAAAAGCCTTTAACAAAACCGGTAACTGGTTACCCGAAGAAACATTATCTGATTTCAGAGAATATCTCGTAGGAATAAAAGGACCTTTAACTACTCCTGTTGGCGGTGGTATGCGTTCATTAAATGTTGCCCTGCGCCAGGAACTCGATCTTTATACCTGCTATCGTCCGGTACGTTATTTCAAAGGAGTTCCAAGTCCTGTAAAACAACCTGAGAAAGTTAATATGATTATTTTCAGGGAAAACACTGAAGATATTTATGCTGGTATTGAATTTATGTACGGTAAACCTGAAACAGAAAGAGTTAAAAGATTTTTGATAGATGAAATGAAAGTAAAATCTATCAGATTTCCAGAAACTGCTTCCATTGGAGTAAAACCTGTATCGCTTGAAGGTTCCGAAAGATTGATAAGACAAGCAATAAAGCTGGCAATTGACAGGAAACTTCCTTCTGTTACATTGGTTCATAAAGGAAATATTATGAAATTTACGGAAGGCGCTTTTATGAAATGGGGATACGAATTAGCAGAACGTGAATTTGCAAACGAAGTTTTTACATGGCAGCAATATAATGTAATTCTCAAAGAAAAAGGAGAAGCTGCTGCTATAGTTGCTCAAACAGATGCTGAAAAAGCAGGCAAAGTGATAGTGAAAGATTGCATTGCAGATGCATTTTTACAACAAATCTTAACCCGTCCATCAGAATATTCAGTAATAGCCACTTTAAATCTTAATGGAGATTACATATCTGATGCTTTGGCTGCAATTGTTGGTGGAATTGGTATTGCTCCAGGTGCAAACATAAACTACGAAACCGGTCATGCTATTTTTGAAGCAACTCACGGAACTGCTCCTAAATATGCCGGACTTGATAAGGTTAATCCGGGATCGGTTATTTTATCGGGTGCATTAATGTTTGAATATATGGGTTGGATTGAAGCTGCTGATTTGATTTACAAAGGTATAGAGGAAGCTATTCATCAAAAGAAAGTAACGTATGATTTTCATCGATTGATGGAAAATGCTACATTATTAAAAACATCAGAATTTGCTGATGCAATCATTTCAACTATGTAAAAACAAAAAATAAAAAAAAGAATAATATGGAAAATAATATTTTTTTCAAAAACTTAGAGGAATCGGTTAAAAAAGCCTGTGTTATCGATAACGAACATTATGAAAAGTTCGATGTAAAAAGAGGTTTGCGAAACAAAGATAAAACCGGAATTCTGGCTGGTTTAACAAATGTTGGTGAAGTTACAGGTTACAGAAAAGATGGCGACAAAGTAGTTGCAATACCAGGTAAATTATTATACAGAGGCATTGAAATTGAAGATTTGGCTAATGGTTTTAAAAATGATCATCGTCATGGTTTTGATGAAACTGTTTATTTATTACTTACCGGCAAATTACCTTCAAGAAACGAACTGCTTGCCTTTACCGATCACATGGCTCAGTTAAGAAAATTACCCGATTCATTTATTAAGAATATGATCTTGTCGATGAAAGGAAGGGATGTTCTGAATATGCTTGCTCGTTCAATATTGGGGCTTTACACATTAGATCCCAGAGCTGAAGAAATTACAGTTCATAATATGATAGAACAGACCTTGAATATCATTGCAAAATTCCCTACAATTATTGCTTATGCTTATCAGGCAATGAGTCATGCTTATCAGGGTAAAACACTGTCAATCCGTTATCCAAGTCCTGTTATGAGCACTGCTGAGAACTTTTTGTATCTCGTAAAAGGTGGAAATTCACGTTATACAAAATTAGAAGCTGATTTGCTGGACCTTGCATTGGTATTACATGCCGAACATGGTGGCGGAAACAATTCTACATTTACTATGCGTGTTACCAGTTCGAGCGAAACAGATATTTACTCTTCAATTACAGCTGCCATTGGTTCATTAAAAGGACCTTTACATGGAGGAGCCAATTTAAAAGTGCTTGAAATGATGGAAGATATGAAACGAAATCTTTCTGATTGGAAAGATGAAAAAGAAGTAAATGAATACCTGTTTAAAATACTTGAAAAAACAGCGAATGATTACAGTGGTAAAATCTACGGTATAGGTCATGCTGTTTATACTGTTTCCGATCCAAGAGCTATACTTTTAAGAGAAAGAGCAAGAGATCTGGCTATTGAAAAAGGTAAAATTGATGAATTTGAATTATATGAACTTGTCGAAAAATTAGCTCCGGATGCTGTTGCTGTATTTAAAGGTAGCGGTCCGGATAAACAAGTCTGTATTAATGTTGATTTCTATTCTGGTTTCGTTTATTCGTGCATTGGTATTCCTAAGGAACTTTTTACACCATTGTTTGCAATGGCAAGAGTTGCAGGTTGGTGTACCCATCGTATTGAAGAACTTACATTCTCTGCAAAACGCATTATCCGTCCGGCATATAAAAATGTTTATCCAAAACAAGAATATATTCCGATTAAGGAACGTTTGTAATAATATTTTATTTAATTTTACACTTTGAAAAATTTAAAAAACAATAACAATGAAAGAATTTGGAGATAATCGTCTGGAAGAAGCATATAGCCATGTATTAAACGGCGACATCAGGGAGGCTGTAGCAATTTTTGAAACAAAGCTGGAAGAATTTCCTGAAAGTACACATTTATTGATGGAGGTTGCCAGTCTTTATTATATACTGGGCGAAATGAACAAATGTATCTGTTCATATAAGAAAGTACTGGAGCTTAAACCCGGAAGTATGTTTGTAAATTATCGCATGGGTGTTGCAATGTACAGGGCAACTCTTTTTACAAGAGCAGTTGAAGTCTTCACAAGAATTGAAGAATCAGGTAAGTTTATGCCAATGACTTACATTTGGATGGGATTATGCTATTATCATTTGGGTAATGAAGAAAAAAGCATTGAATGCTACAAAAAATTACTCGAATTATGTCCTGATACAACAATGGCAAATTATTACGTTGGGATTGCATTAAAAGCTTCGGGAAGATACGAAGAAGCTTTGCCATTTTTCGAAAAACTGGTTAAGGAAAACAATCGTCATGTTTCTGCACACTATCATTTAGGCCGTACGTATATGCGTACATTCAATTACGATCTGGCTAAAGAGGAATTCAGAAAAGTACTTGAGTTAGATCCTTATAATAATAATGCTCAGGAAATGTATGATTATATTTCCGATGATCATTCTTTTTAGGTATTTTAATTACATTATTTGATTTTTATCAAAATCCTGTTCATTGAGTTGGGCAGGATTTTTGTTTTTTGTTTAATGCAATTCTTATGTCCACAATCTTTATTATATTCGCCACTAATTGCACTAATTACTCTAATTTTTTAAATAAATTATAATAATGATACGGTATTGTAAATAGTTAATAATAAAACACTAATAAAAATCCTTGCGGATTTAAGGGCACTTTATAGAAATCGTAATTATAAGGTTTATTACATTTGCAATTTATAATAGAAACATAATATATTTCTGTAAAACAATTACTTAACTAAGGAATGTATTGCTTAAAATAAAGCATCAGTAATATTTCTGATTAAAAGAAAAGCTCTTTCCTCAAAAGAAGAAAGAGCCTTATTTATTAAATAGTAAAAATGTTTTTTATTTAACGATACATTGAAAAGATGATAAATATTTTATTTTTTCATCCTTTTCATTTCTGTATATTTTTCCATAAAATTAGGCACATCGTCAGCAGAAATATGCTTAGCAATAATTTTAAAATCCTTATCCAGAATAAACAAAACAGGAGTGCTAATAATATCATACGCTTTATGGTAGTCGAGATTTGTTTTGGTACCGGTTACATTTATCCAATCGTGATTATTATCCCTGATAAATTTTTTCCATCGGTTAAGGTCAGCATCTGTATCTATTGAAAATACCTGTAAGCCATATTTTACCTTGTTTTCATCATAAAATTTCTTAATTTTAGGAACTTCTACCTTGCAATGTCCGCAATCTGTATCCCAGAATAAAAGGAACGTATAATTTCCCTTGCTCGAATACAATGAAACATAACGATCATTGGTGTCAGGCATAATTAACTCGGGAGCTACCTTGCCAATTAAAATCGGCTTTAATTGCATAGCTCTTTTTGAAATGCTTTCCAATATGGTTGGTGTTACCCAAAAAGCCTGATTGGTCATATAATATTTTTCAACCAAATGAACAAAAACCGCATCTTGCCCCATAATGCTCGATTTCTCAAATTTATTTGTTAGAAACCATAAGGTGTATTTGAATAATTCCTTATTGGCTCTCGACAATTCAATAATCTTATCGCATTCTGCAAACAAGGTATCATTAATCTGATAAACCACATTCTTGAAGTAATAGTCTAATTTTGTGTGATAAACAGGGGTGCGCAATAATCTGTCATCTGTAAAGTCTACATTATCCCAATAGTGTTGTTTGTAAAATTTATAAGAAAACAGAGAATCAATACTTCCATCAGCATTTTTAGGTGGATCGGGAACTTCGACATCCTTTGAAGATTTAAAAACTTTGGTCATCAAATGGTTGGGGTTGTCTTGCATAAATTTAATTTTAAAATCACCAATTTCCTCATTGATTTTTTCTAACCTGGCTTTGCACCATTCCACAGTATCCTTATTATCTTTCATATCCTGCATTTTCTTTTGCAAAGGAGTAACATCTTCAAATTTAACACGATTGAAATTTACGAATTTATAGAATACTTCATTATCCAATGACCCTTTTGATTTTAGATATTTTCCAAACTCCTCATATTGAGTTTCTATCGAAAAAAATTGCTCTTTATCGATAATAATCTCAAAATACTTTTTGTCATTTGTAATAATAAGATAAACACCACCTGGTAATGTTTCCTTGTCGCTAAAAACAAAAAAACCTTTGGAATTCAATATTGCAGTATCTCTTATATATTGGCTTCCACCATAATAATTGCCCAAATATAATGTATCGGATTTGTAATTATCCATTTTTACTTTAATGTTAAATCCCTCCTTTTGAGCACTTACAGTTGTTGTAATTAGCAGTAGTATGAAAAAAGCTAATTTTTTTATTTTCACTATCATAGTATTATTTAATTAAAATTGTTTCTATTTTAAAAATGAAATTTATCGTCTTACAGTCTATTTCCCAACACAAAATAACAACTTTTATGCAAATTATTTTTCATATTTAACATTCTTTAAGAGTAGAATTATTTCAATAGTTTTGCCAAGACAATATTCATACTAATTTTGTTGTTTAAAGAAAAAAAATGTTTTTAAAATTAAATTTCAAAAAAATTGGTTTATCAATATTGCTTTTAACAGCAATAATAATAGGTGTTTTTCTGGTTACTGCCCATGAAATGCCTAAATACAAAAGTTTTATGGTGTTCTTCCTTTTTCTGATTTTATCGGATTTTTATTTATGGAATTATGCCAAAAACTTTATTTTAAAGCAGATTGGAATTATTAAAATTTTTCTTTGGTTAGGTTTTTGGTTTACCTTGTTTTTGAGTTTTGTATTTTTTATTACTTCATTAATTGTTGACATAAAAGATTGGAATACTGTATTCAGGACATATATAACCGGAGGTATGCTGATATTATATTCTCCTAAAATATTTGCAGTTTTTTTCCTTTTACTTAGTGATATTTTTCGATTAATCAGATTTGTTTTTACATTTCTTTTTCGTAGAAATCGTTTTACACAAAAATTTCCGAATAAGAGATTAAAATTACTTTTGATAATTGGAAATGCAGGTGCATTAACCATTTTCACCTTACTGTTATGGGGAATGATTTTTAGTGAATTTGATTTTAAAGTAAGAAAAATATCCTTACACATCAAAAATCTGCCTACTGCCTTTAATGGATTAAAAATTGTACAAATTTCCGATTTGCATTTAGGAAGCTGGTATGGCAAAAAACCTTTAATTAGAGCCGTTGAAATTATTAATGATTTAAAACCAGATCTTATATTTTTTACTGGTGATCTGGTTAATTATACTACTTCGGAAACATATAACTATAAGGATGTATTAGGTAAACTAAGAGCAACCAAAGGTATTTATTCAATTTTAGGGAATCATGATTATGGTGAATATGTAAAGTGGGATACGGAAACAGATAAAGCAAAAAACATGAAGGATTTAATTGATTTTGAGCATAATATTGGGTGGAATCTATTAATGAATTCAAATACAAGGATTCAAAAAGACAGCAGCTTTATTTACATTGCAGGAGTCGAAAACTGGGGCAAAAATCCAAGATTCCCCAAGAAAGGAAATTTAAATCAAGCATTACAAGGAATTGATACCAATGCTTTTATTATACTCTTATCCCATGATCCAAGTCATTGGAGTGAAATTGTAAGTAAAGATTATCAATACATTGCATTAACCTTATCGGGACATACACATGGTATGCAATTGGGAATTAGCACTGATGATTTTGAATGGAGTCCGGCACAATATATTTACAAAAACTGGGCTGGATTATATAAAAATGAATTTTCAAAAAAAGAACAATATCATTATGTAAACAGAGGATTGGGTGTAATTGGCTATCCGGGAAGAATTGGAATAAAGCCGGAAATTACATTGATTGAGCTGAATAAATAAAATCCTGTCATGGATTATAAATAAACCACAACAGGATTTTTCAATTCCTGTAACTTCAAAAAAGATACTTTTATTTAAGTAAAGATCTGGAAATAATTATTTTCTGTATTTCAGAAGTACCTTCATAAATTTGGGTTAGTTTGGCTTCACGCATCAAACGTTCTACATGATATTCCTTTACATAACCGTAACCACCATGAATCTGAACAGCTTCTGTAGTAACTTCCATGGCAATATCAGCACAATATTGTTTTGCCATTGCACTTGCAGTGCCATAAGGCAAATGCTGATCTTTCAGCCATGCAGCTTTCAAGCAAAGATTACGTGCATTTTCAATTTTCACAGCCATATCGGAAAGTTTAAAAGCTACTGATTGATGATTGAATATTTCAGTACCAAAAGCTTTGCGTTCACGCGAATATTTTAAGGCACGCTCAAAAGCACCTGATGCGATACCAAGAGCCTGAGATGCAATTCCTATTCTTCCGCCATCCAATGTTTTCATAGCAAATGTAAAACCAAAACCATCTTCTCCTATCCTGTTTTCCTTTGGAACTTTTACATCGTTAAACATTACAGAATGAGTATCTGAAGCACGCATTCCCATTTTATTTTCATGAGGCCCCAACGTAATTCCGGGAGAATCCTTTTCAACAATAAATGCATTGATGCCTTTATGTTTTTTGTCAGGATACGTTTGTGCAATTACCAGATAAGTAGATGCCAGTTGAGCATTGGTAATCCAGTTTTTGGTGCCATTCAACAAATAATAATCACCTTTATCTTCAGCTGTAGTGCGCTGAGATGTAGCATCTGATCCTGCTTCAGGTTCTGATAAAAGAAAGGCTCCTATTTTTTCGCCTCTTGCTAAAGGTTTTAAGTACTTTTCTTTCTGAAATTCATTTGCGAAATTTTCTAAACCCCAATTAACAAGCGAATTGCAAACAGACATCAAGACACTAATTGAAGCATCTACCTTAGAAATTTCTTCCATTGCCAAAACATAAGAAACAGTATCCATACCACCACCATCATACTTGGGATCGGTCATCATTCCTAAAAAGCCCAATTCTGCAAGCTTTTTTATATGTGATGCGGATTGTTCGGCTCTATCATCCCGCTCGATAATATCAACCAGTAATTCTCTTTCAGCAAAATCTTTCGCAGCCTGCTGAATCATTAATTGTTCTTCTGTAAATTTAAAATCCATAATTCAATTGTTTATATATTAATTGTTTTCTTGTTTTTTATTTAACCCTGAATGGGTTGATTTTCAATTATTATAACTCTAAATTTTTCTTAATAAATTCTTTTATCAGAATTCTTACTTCATTTTCTTTTTCGAAATGTGGCAAATGTTTACAATCAGGAATATATTGAATATCAACTTCAGCTGTAGCATATTTTTTTATGGTTTCTAACTGTTTATAACTGCCAAATTCATCATCAACACCCTGAATTGCTAATATGGGAGAATTAATAGTTATTAATTCATTTTTAATATTCCATTCCTTTATTTCATTAGTTTGCCATAAATCAGTCCAATCCAAAAATAATTTCTCCGTTTTATCTCCATGATATTTCTGTAGACTTTTTATCAAGGCAGGGTTCGAATGATATTTATTTCTCAAATCCTTGATTCCCTCAACAGTAATATTTTCCACAATAACATGTGCTGCTTCTGAAATTAAGCAACTTACTTTTTCAGGAAAAAAAGAAGCAAAAAGCAATGAAATAGTTGCTCCATCACTATGCCCAATTAGAATCACCTTATTGTGAATTTCCAGATTAAAAAGCAATTCCGGCAAATAAATCAACGCTTCATGATGCAGATAATCAGCATTTAACTTTTGCTTTCTTTCGGAAGATAATCCATAACCAATTCTATCATATATTATCCCT
This sequence comes from uncultured Bacteroidales bacterium, assembly GCA_903936865.1. GTDB lineage: Bacteria > Bacteroidota > Bacteroidia > Bacteroidales > JACABE01 > JACABE01. The sequence continues at coordinate 19,771 of CAIZXK010000020.1, forward strand.
GCAAGATTAGCCGCATCACATATTTTCTGAGGAATACTTTTCCATTGCGTGATGCTTCCCAAACCATCATGCAGAAATACTAAAACAGGCTTTTCTGAATCAAACAGTTGCTTGTTAATTAGAATGTAATTGATATTATGTCCGTTTACTTCAACCTGCATTAAAAAGAAATATTAATTAGTTCATTTTTTGCAATATAAAATTCTTGCATAATTTCTTCCACAACAGTGGCTGCAGGTTTTATTTCATTAATCAAAGCTGCAATTTGTCCAATTTCAAGTTCACCTTCAACTGTTTCACCTTCAAACATTCCACGTTTTGAACGACCTTTACCAAGCAACTCAGCTATTTTTTCAGAAGAAGCGCCTGTATTCTCCAGCATTTCAATATCATCAAAAAACTTATTCTTAATCAACCGAACTGGCATAAGCTTTTTCATCGAAAGCAAAGTTCCGCCATCACCAGTTTCTAATATTGTTTTTTTGAAATTCTCATGAGCTGAAGACTCAGTTGTTGCAGCAAATCGACTTCCAATCTGAACACCTTCAGCACCTAAAGCCAATGAAGCAAGCATTCCTCTTCCGGTTGCAATACCTCCTGCAGCAATTAATGGAATTTTAATTTGATTTTTAATCATTGGTATCAAAACCATTGTTGTTGTTTCTTCTCTGCCGTTATGCCCACCAGCTTCAAAACCTTCTGCAACAATTGCATCAACTCCGGCCTCTTCACATTTTTGAGCCGATTTTAAATTAGCAACCACATGAACAACAATAATTCCATTATCTTTAAGAAAAGAAGTCCATTTTGCAGGATTACCAGCCGATGTAAAAACAATTTTCACACCCTCAGCAATTATCATCTTAAAGACATCTTCATTTCCATGAAAAAGCAAAGGAATATTAACACCAAAAGGCTTATTAGTAGCAGCTTTGCATTTTCTGATATGATTTTTTAACACATCAGGTTTCATTGAACCAGAACCGATTAAACCTAATCCTCCTGCATTACTCACAGCAGAAGCCAATTCCCAGCCACTGCACCAAATCATTCCTCCTTGAATAATAGGATATTGAATATTGAATAAATCGGTAATTCTATTCATCAAAACTTTATTTTATAAAAATTAAATTCCTAAAATACAGATTAGTAAATTAGGAATTTAATATAATCATTTACTCAGCACGTTTGTAAACAATGGAAACCAAGCTTTTATCATCTCCACCCATATTCACAGTTAACCCATAAGGTCTTTCCGGATGAATTTCAATTTGATTATTACCAGCATTTCCAGTTAATTGTTCCCAAATTGTAATAGCCTGATGAACACCGGTAGCACCGGTAGGATGTCCCCAACCAATTAAACCACCAGTTGTATTGAATGGAATTTTTCCATAGCGAGCAGTATGTCCTTCGAGAACAAAATCAATTCCTTTTCCATGTTCAGCAAATCCGATTGCTTCGGTAGCCATAATTCCGGCAATGGAAAAACAATCGTGGCATTCTACTGTTGCCAATTGTTCTTTCGTTATTCCTGAATTTTCCAATGCTTTTTGAACAGCAAACTTAGTTGTAGATAAAACAGTAAAATCATCCGGTGCTTTGGTAATGTCTTCCTCAGCCTGAGCAAAACCCATTATTTCAACAGCTTGTGATTTTGGAATTCCACATCTTTTCAAACCTTCTTCCGAAACAATTGCAACTGCAGAAGCTCCATCAGATACTTTTGAACAATCGAAAACATTTAAACTATCAACAAAATTTCTACCATTCGGCTCTATCATTCCTAATGCATTTAAGTCCTTTGATGTATTATGATATTCTTGGGCAGTAGGACAAAGACGTGCATTCTCAATAGCATTTACAAACCATTTAGCCATCGCCATCCTTGTTTTTTCCTTACCAAATTTTTCGTAATATACTTTAGCCCGGTCGCTAAACTTTCCAGGAAAATAATATGCATGACCATCTTTACGTTCATTTGCCCATCCGGCAGCAGCCAAATAATCAGCACAATAAATCGCTTTTACCGTATTTTGAACTTCAACTCCCATTACCAAAACTACATCTGCTGTTTCTGCGAGTATTGAACGAATTCCGGTTACCAAAGCCAAAGCTCCGGTTGCACAGGCACCTTCAACCCTTACAGCAGGTTTATGTCTTAAGCCTTCGTCGATATATGGAAAAAAAGCTCCCATATTAGCCTGACGATTAAAACGGGAAGCAATAAAATTTCCTATTACTCCTTCATCTACATTTTTTGCTCCACCGATTTTTGCCAACACTGCTTGTCCGGCCTCTTTCATATATTCTTCTAAGCCCGGACGTTCTTTTTTTGGATTAAATTCTTTTCGTCCGGTTCCCATAGAAATGGTATTATAACCGGCAACCATATATATTTTTTTTCTTAATTTCTGCATGATAAATTTCTCCTTGTATTAATTCATAAAATCATTGATTGGACCATAAGCATGGAAAAATCCTGTTTTCAATACTGTATTTACATCCTCATTACTAAATGCCACTTTATCAGCAACTAATTTTTCGGAAATAGCTTTTGAACGCATAAAATAGTTAACTGCTATTTCAGTACCCATTGTTTTCATTCCTTTTAATTCAGTGAAATAAGATTTGTAGTATTCGTCCATTGGTTTTCCAACAACTGCTTTCCATGGTTTGATACTTGCAGGCAACTCTCCTAATTTACTATCGCAATTCCCTTGTAATGAAGCAATATCAATATACGATTTTAAATTAATATCATAAATTGCTACAGGTTTTCCTTTTTCATATTTCAGAAATCCATCTTTTTGAGAACCATCAGAATTTTGACCACCTTTAACTCCTATTTCCAATAATTTATCAAGTAAATTGCTATGTAAATCTTCATCTGTAAGATAAGGATTCATCACACTCATAATATAGCTGCATACATCAATGCCAACATAATCAATCAATTGAAATATACCCATCGGACGAATAAGATAATCCTGACTAATTTTATTTATCATAAATACCGATTCTGCAAAAGAAAATTCCTTATTTAGTTTTTCAGCTTCAGATATACCATACAATGCATCGCGCATAAAATGACCATTGCCGATAAAACCTGCAAAATCGTGAGAAGGAACTATTGTTTTTCTAAGATTTTTTGAAAATTGAACTGCAAATTCATTTAGTTCAGGTAGTGTTGTTTCTGCTTTAATAATCTCTACAAGTTTCTGAACAGCTGGAGGATTATAAAAATGAACACCCAAAACTCTACCATTTAAACCGGCTTTTTTATCTAATTCACTTATTGGAATTGAAGATGTATTAGTGAAAAACCATGGATGATAGCTGTTGTTTTCGTTTATTTGCGAAAATATTTTAGCTTTCAGATCCGGATCTTCTTTAATTGCTTCAAAAATTAAAGTGGAGTTATAAGTAACTTCCATGTTTGTACTTGGACGAATCAATAGCATTACATCATCAATGTATTGATTGATAATTTCACTGTTTTCGATTAAATCAGCTCTATCTGCATATATGGTACGTAATTGAACCACTTTTTTCTCAGCTGCTTTAAGCACTTGGTTTCTAATATATTTCATTAACCCAACTAATGCTTCATTGGAAACATCAACGGCATTTAATACAAAACTTGTTCCTTTATTTTCTGGTTTCATACTAATTTCAGCCATTTCAAGAGCAGTTAGCAGTAAAATACCACTTCCCATTTTACCTGCTGCTCCCAAAACCGATACATTTTTTAATCTTTCAGTATAACTCATTTTGATTTCATTTTAATTGTTTAATTTGTTGACTAAATTTATTTTACCAATTGGGTTTACGTTTTTCGAGAAAAGCTTGCATTCCTTCTTTAGACTCTTCTTTCCCAAAACAATAGCTAAATATATTTGCTTCCAATTCGCTAGCTGCATCAAATTGCATTTCATAACCGTTTCTGGTAACTTCTTTAATATTTTTAACTGCAGATTTTCCTTTTGAAGCAACTTTATTTGCAATTTCCATTACAACTACCATTAATTCATCGGGTTCTACAACCTGTTGAACCAAACCAATCCGAAGAGCTTCATCTGCAGTAATTACATCGGCTGTCATCAATAGATACAGGGTATTACCCATTCCTACCAATCTTGATAACCTTTGAGTGCCTGCATAGCCAGGAATCAGACCTAAATTTACTTCGGGCTGACCAAATTTAGCTTTATTGCTTGCAATTCGAAAATCGCAGGACATAGCCAATTCACATCCACCTCCCAGAGCAAAACCATTAACTGCAGCTATTACAGGAATTTTCAACAAGCCGAATCGTTTAAAAACTTCCTGTCCTTTTAACGAAAACTGTAAGGCCTCTTCCTGTGTTTTATTTGACATTTCTGCAATATCAGCACCAGCAACAAATGATTTTCCTTCACCTGTAACAATAAGAACCCTCACCTCAGACTGAGTTTCCAAATATGTAATAAAATCACTCAATTCGGAAAAAACAAGGGAATTTAGTGCATTAAGTGCCTCTGGTCTTGATAATGTGAGAATTGCAATATTATCGGAAATATTAACTTTTATTGTTTTATAGTCCATTGAATAAAATTGTAATTAATGTATAATAAATTATTTAGTAAAACATTAAAACAATAAAAACCCAAAATAGTTGAATAATATTGATTGATATAAATCAGTATATTATACAATGTATTGGATTTAATAATATTTAAAATCTGTTTTTAGTCTTTTCATAATGCATTTGACTGAAATTAGCCAAATTATAATTTAAGTTTATTTGAGATGAAATCTTTTTATTAAATTTATTAAAATATTGCTAAACATGTAATTATAAATGTTTTCGATAAAGTAATTCAGATAATGCAAAAAAATTGATTTTGATTATAAAAATAATTACTTTTGTACTAAAATAATATCTAATCATGAATAATACCTGTGAAAAACATCAGATATGTCCAATTTTTAATGGCATTCTCAAAGATAAACAAATGACTGCCAAAAGCTATCAAAATCAATATTGTAATGCTGGTGAAACTGGATGGAATAAATGCAAAAGGTTTTTAGTTGTAAAACAAATTGGAAGTTGTCCACCAAATTTGTTGCCTAATTCTTTTAAATCAGTAGAGCAAATTATAACTGAAATGAGCAATAAAGAAATATAATCTATATTCTTAACTTTAACTGATAAAATCTGTTACTAAAGATAAAATTAATAAATAAATATATGAATATAATTGAGAACCTAAACTGGAGATATGCCACAAAGCGCATGAATGGAGAAGAAATCTCAAATGAAAAATCAGAAATCATTCTTGAAGCTATTCGTCTGGCTCCTACTTCCATGGGATTACAGCCTTTTAAGGTATTGGTAATTAAAGATAAGGAAATCAGAGAACGAATGAAACAAGCTTGTTATAATCAGCCACAAATTACAGAATCAGCTTTTATGTTGGTTTTTGCAGTTTGGAAAGATAATTATGAACAGAAAGCTACAGATTATATTGAACTAATTGCAAAAACAAGGAATCAATCTATTGAAAGTATAGATGGCTTTAAGAAAAACTTATTAAATGCTATTAAATCAAACGACCCTATTTCATGGGCTGCTCGTCAGGCATATATAGCTTTTGGCTTTGGACTCGCCACTGCAGCAATGCTTAAAATTGATACCACTCCAATGGAAGGTTTCATGCCGGATGAATTAGACAAGGTACTGGAATTGGATAAATTGGGATTGAAATCAGTTGTGATTATGGCGATTGGCAATCGAGACGAAAAAAATGATTATCTGGTAAATTTACCCAAAGTAAGAAAATCAAAAGAAGATTTTTTTATTCATCTGTAAGATTTATAAAAAAGTGGCTATCTAAAACGCAGACAGCCACTTTTTTTTATTTTTCCTTACTAAAAATCTGCTCAAGTTTTTTATAACGGAATTCAAAAATCTGTTTCACTTTTTTGTGAACAAGCAAATGTCCGGCTATCCAACCCAAAAATGATTTACCAATATCATAATAAAGTATATCTGTCATCAGAATTCCTCCATCAACTTCTTTAAAATGATGTTCGTGATGCCAGATATTATAAGGTCCTTTTCGTTGTTCATCAATAAAAAAATGATGATTATTTATATGTGTAATTTCTGTACACCAATTCATTGAAATATTCAACATAGGTTTAATCCGATAGGTAATCATCATCCCTTCATACATTAAATCGGGCATATCCGAAGTAATTTCAAAAACCATATCTTCCGGTGTTACTTCATTCAAATTTTTGGGAGATGAAAAAAAAGCCCATGCCTTATCCAATGTAATCGGCAAAAATTGTTCTTGTCTTAAATTATGCATCTTAATTATTTTATTTAATACTTAACAATCAATAATTTTTTAAGTTTTAAAGAGAAATAAAAGAGTTTTCAACTGTAAATGTCTAAATATAAAGATCATTATTAACAAAACAAATTAATAACTTATATGTTATATATAGATATGTAAATACAAATAGTTTTTTATGAAAAAAATTATACTTTTTATTTTCTTAGCAATAAATCAGCTGGGAATTTCACAAATTTCAAATTACAACCTTGTATTAGAACCATTAACTATTCAAGGTTTGCAAGGCATCCAATCTTTTGCTTTTGGGCAATTTGAGGGTAAATGGTTAGTGGTTGGTGGTCGTTTGGATGGTTTGCATCGCCGGCAACCCTGGGCCAGCTTTGATGCAAATGGCAACAATAATCAATTGATTGTAATAGATCCTGTGAATAAGCTAAAATGGAGTCGCCCACTTTCTGAGTTGCCTACTTCCATTCAGGAACAACTTAGTTCAACTAACCCTAATTTTTTTCAGGATGGAAATACACTTTACTATGTTGGTGGATATGGTTATAGTGTAACAGCTGTTAACCATATAACTTATCCAAAACTAACAGCAATCAATTTACAAGGTGTAATTTCGGGAATTATGAATAATTTACCTATAACACAATATTTCAGGCAGATAACCGATAATGCATTTGCAGTGAGTGGTGGAAGAATAGAAAAAATTTATGAAACCTTTTATCTGGTTGGTGGTCATCGCTTTGACGGAAGATATAATCCAGCAAATAATCCTACTTTTACTCAGGCATATACAAATCAAATAAGAAAATTTAACATCATTGATGACGGTATAAATCTGCAAATTACCCATCTTTCTCCTTTTACTGATACAGCAAACCTTCACAGACGCGATTATAATGTTGCACCTCAGATAATGCCTGATGGAAGCGAAGGAATAACTGCTTTTTCCGGTGTATTTCAACTAACTGCAGATTTACCATATCTTAATTGTGTAAATATTGACAGCAATGGTTATCAGGTAAACAATAACTTTTCACAATATTACAATCATTATCATTGTGCACATTTGCCCGTTTATGATAGCATAAATAACGAAATGCATACATTCTTTTTTGGAGGGATTTCTCAATATTATGATAGTTCGGGAGTATTAGTACAGGATAATAATGTTCCATTTGTTAAAACGATAGCTAGGGTAAGCCGTGATGCCTCCGGAATAATGGCTGAATACAAATTAGCTGTTGATATGCCGGGATTACTTGGTTCGGGTTCAGAATTTATTGCAAATAAGCAAATTTCGCATTATGAAAATAATGTATTGAAATTAAATGAAATGCAATCAGATACAATTTTAGCTGGTTATATTTTTGGAGGAATCAGCAGTACCTTGCCAAATATTTTCTTTATAAATACCGGAATGGAAAGCAGTGCTTCAAGTCAGATTTACAAAGTTTTATTTGTAAATTCAAGTCCTTCAAACATTGCTACATTAAATCCGCAAAGTGTTGGAAGTTTACATATTCAGGTTTACCCCAATCCGAACGGAGGTGATTTTAGTATTAATTATCACTTAAAGCAGACAACAGATGTGTCAATTGTTATTTATGATACAGCAGGGAAAATACTTAAGAATGAAATAATTAAAAGCAGTACGAAGGGAAATAAAGTATTCAGTACAGAATTAAATAATGGAAATACGACTGGAATATATTTTGTTACTTTAAAAACATCTTATGAAACTGCAAGTCAGAAAATAATAGTAGAATAATATATTTAATATCAATTGATTATATAAAAAAAGCCTGAAGTGTAAACTATCAGGCTTTTTTTAATCTGGCGGAAAGTGAGGGATTCGAACCCCCGGAACCTCGCAGTTCAACGGTTTTCAAGACCGCCGCAATCGACCACTCTGCCAACTTTCCGATGCAAAATTACAAAAATTTTCAATACTGCAAAGGCTTTATAAAAATAATTTGATGTTTTTAAACATTTAATTTTTAAGTAGCTGAAAATAAGTGTTAAATCTTATAAAAAAATAAAATTAAAAATTGAATAT
>CAIZXK010000021.1 GCA_903936865.1 uncultured Bacteroidales bacterium
AATGTTGAATATCAAAATCTTCAGAAACTGATACGTGATGCGGATGATTATTGTTCGGGTGAAGAATTTCGCAAGAAGCCTTTCACATTTAATTTTAAAAACTCCACAACCGATAGTGTACTAACTGATTATCTGGGTGTGGAATATACCGTTGAAACGAGCGATTTGACAGGTGGCGAGTGGTTTAAATATGACAATTCCAAACCTGTAACTTTCAGAATTCCATATTTCAACAAAGTATATGCTACAGATTCTGCATTACTTCCTAAAGCTTATATTATTGGTCCTGAATGGACAGATATTATCAACCGTATAAAACTTCATGGGATAAAAACCGAAGAATTGAAAGAACCGAAAACCATTAAAGTGCAATCTTACCGTTTCGGCAATGTGAAAATGCAAAACACTTCTTATGAAGGCAGGCAACAACTTATTTCATTCGACATGGATCCGATTGAAGAAGAGAGAACTTATAGGGCAGGTTCTCATATTATTCCGATGAATCAGGCTACATCCAAAATCATTGCATACATGCTTGAACCCAAAGCAAACGGTTCCTTTGTTTCGTGGGGGTTTTTCAATGCCATTTTTGAGCAGAAAGAATATACCGAATCTTATGTTATGGAAACCATGGCCCGACAAATGATGCTTGATAATCCGGAGCTTAAAAAAGAATTTGAACTTAAAAAAGCAACTGATGCTGGATTTGCCAAAGATCCACGATTTATCCTTAACTGGTTTTACAGCAAATCGCCTTACTGGGATAATAGGTTGAATGTGTATCCGGTAGGAAGAATTTTTTAACAGATAGCATAATACAAAAAAGCCGATAATTGATTGCTATCGGCTTTGGTTTATAATACATTTAATAATTTATTTAACCATAACCGTATGATCACTAATGTACATATTTAAGTTTCCTTTGTAATATACCTTTATATCTTTGTTGTCACTGGTTTTGCAATCCAAAATTATTTCATATGTATTTATGTTTAATGTTACAGAACCTGTTCCTGAAATACAGTAAATATTTTGCCCACCTGAACCCATGAAAAAATTTCTATTGACATGATAATTTAATTTAAAGGTGCCTTGTATTATCGGACCTGATTGTACATTTACAGTATAATCAGTTGCCTGAAAATATGTTTTATTTTTTGAAAGAAAACTTATTATAACACCACTTCCTGTTCCTTCAAAAACATCATGGGTAACGTTGTATTTAACTGTTTGTGAAGTGAGGCATACATTAAATTCATTAACAATACCCTGTTGATAGAAAAAATCTTCTACTTTAATAACTACTGAATTTGAAAAAGGAATTTTTATACCTTCATAAATAGCATAATTGGTTGTGTTTTCAATAGGATTATTGTTATTGGGTTGTGTAGTAGTGGTATCATCCTTTTTGCAATTTACTGCAAGTATTACTACAAATAACATAATAACTATAAAACTAATTTTTGTAATTGGTTTTTTCATTTTGTTATTGTTTTAAATTTATTGTAAAAGTAATATAATATTATAGTCCGTGAATTAATTTAACAAAAAATCTGTCTAGGGTGGCTGCTGGGATTTCTATTCCTTAGCAAGGAAACAGTTCTATGGTGGAGGTGGATGGTGCTTCGGGAGTATAAATAAGACTGAAAAATAGTAATGATTTTTACCCACCGTTACCGGATAAGCAAAAAAAACCTTACGGATAGGTACCCAACAGTGTTGGGTAAAGGCAAATACTCTTGCAGATAGGTACCCAACAGTGTTGGGTATTGGCAAATACACTTACAGATAGGTATCCAACAGTGTTGGGTATGGGCAAATACTCTTACGGATAGCTACCCAACAGTGTTGGGTATAGGCAAATACTCTTACGGATAGGCACCCAACAGTGTTGGGTATGGACAAATACAATTTCGGAGGGGTACCCAACAACGTTGGGTAAATTTAAATACATTTTTAAATGGTATTAACCAGTTTTTTATTGATTTATGGGAAATTTCTGATTGTTTGCCTAAAACAAATTGGAGGACAAAGTCCTAGTTTCCTTTGCTCTCTTCGTATTGAAATTAAAAAGCCGATAGTTGGTTGCTATCGGCTTTTTTGTATTGATTGTTGCATTTACCTATTTTCCAAAATCATTTTGTATAGTAATGTAATCGGGGTATGGGAAAGTAACTCCGCCGACAACCACTGATGGTTTTGCCTTTAGGGTAATACGTGAAGGCCTGTTGCCCGAGCCAGCCAGATTCATACCAAAGTTAGCAACTGCATCGGCCGATTTTCCGGTTAATACTTTCTTCAGATCAAATGAAAGTGTTAGTGGCATGATAGCCGTTTGGTTATTAGGCATTACTTCTATCCTGTTACTCACTTGTCCGCGTGTCATTTCAATATTATCAATCAAAACAATCCATTCCATTCCGTTCATAACTGCTTTTTCCTTGTTTGGATTTTTAACTTCCACATTCAGATTAAAACTCAACGGAATCTGATTGGATGCATAAGCTGATGTAATCCGGGCTACATCCATAATAGAAAGGTTGGAGAAATTGGTAACATTCTGTACGTTTACACCTGCCAAACGGATATTATCAACCGTACTTAAACGGAAATCACATTTCGTAAAATTGTACATACTTGACAGATTATTTACCACATCGCAAGATGAAACCACTACGATAAGAGTAAGAAGTGCTAATTTAAATTTATTCATTTTCGTTTTTATTTAGATAACAAAATTAGGCTAAAAAAGTTATTGAGTATCGATTTAGAAATAATTTACTTGCTATTCACTTTCATCACCAAACCGGCATAAATCAGATTTCCATCCTGATAAATTGTCAGATAATAGCTTCCTTCCTTTATACCATCAAGTTTTAATTGAAACTGATTCTGCTGACTTTGGTCGCTGTAAAATGTCTGGGATTTTAACTTTTCGCCCATATTGCTCAGCAATTCTATTCTGAAGCTGGCAATTTCGTCTGTTTTAATATTTACATTAATATATTCGGTAGCAGGATTGGGGAATATTTGTACAATTTTATCACCCGAAGTTGATTTCTGCATAATATCCGTTGCATTGCAATTATTAATATAGGTGTCGAATCCATGTATTACAGGCGGATTATTTACTTGCCAATGCATGGTTTTGTCATCGGGACAGATAACGGCATAAGTCGGAAACCCAAAAGCACCCAACTGATCCTGAAGCATATTTACCAAACTATCTCCCCCGCCTTCTATTCCGGCACAATGGAAATTTACATTATAATCGCTCTTAAACTGATTGATTACACTGTTGCTATCAGCATTGGAAATACCCCAGAAAACCACATTATTTTGTCCGTTGCCCCACAATGAAAAAGCAGAATCAATAGTTGGTGTATTGGTCTGACACGGACCACAGGTTACCTGAAACAAGTCCAGAACAACGGTTTTGCCTTCATTTAAAGTCTTATATAAATTTAATGTATCGTTATCGGTGGTGATAATTGTAAAATCGTTTGCCAGCGGAATGTTTACATTCTTTTGAGCATAAGTTTGAATGGTAATGAATGATAAGACTGTAAATAAAAGTTTTTTGAACATAGTTTAATGTTGTTTTTTTTTGTAGCAACAAAAGTAACGAATAAGATTTTAAAAACTTATGTAAGTATTGCTAATATTGTGTTAATTACAGTTTTTTAACGTTGTGTAACCAATTGAAAAATTATTAAATAATCGTCAGCAGTTGGCGAATTCATGCCGACAACCGTCGTGAAGGAATCGCCAATAAGCGGCTTTATGCCAACAAGGTCAACATGGGTTCGGCAATGGAAGAAAGCTCCCTTCCACTTGTCGGGACGTTTTCGCCAATGAGCGAATGCTTGCCGCCAAGTTGTGGCTCAAAAACAGTAGAATTTATCGGTTTACAGAACCCTTCCAGGGTTAGAACCGCTGGAAGGGTTAAAACCGCTGGAAGGGTTAGAACCGCAGGAAGGGTTTTGCAAATATTATTCCACCGTTACCCTTATTCCTTCCGAATGCGAACTGAATTCGGGTGCATACATGCATTGGATGCTGGTGATTCCGTTTGAGAAATTCCCTTTTTGAGTGGCTATCAATGTATATTCAAACACATAAGTACCTTTGCCAATATAGGAAATAAAGAAATTGGTGGCAGCATCACGGGTACTTTCGTAATAACCCATGCCTTGCTGCCAGCGATAACCCGAAAGCACATTAACTGGTTCAAATGCCGAAGCCCGCATATCTTTCAGATGCACATATTCCATATCTCTGTCAACACGTAACTCTATTCTTACTTTCACCTTATCGCCGACTTTCAGTTTTGCGTTTTCACCAATGGGTTCAATCACCGGACCGCTTGCAGTATTGCGTTCGACAAATAATTTCTTATCGAGTTTCAATGGAGTTGCAGCCGGAGTAATTTTGTCGAGTTGCTCAAAATACTGCCAGTACATGGCTCCCCATGCCACACCATCGTCGGTTTTGGTAACGGTAATATTTCCCATTTCAGGTTTAATTTCGGTAGTATTCCACGAAGTTTTAAAATATCCGGTGCCGGCTTCTACTGCTTTTTCACTTTGATAAGGATTAACTCTTTCGCTTCCAACGGTAACTTCCACCAGTTTATCGCTCGCAAGCAAATCAGTTCCTTTTAGCAATAAAGCATAAATGGCTTCGGAAGTAGCTTTGGTGGTTTTCCAATCCTGAGTTTGTTTTTGTTTGAGTAACCATATCTTCATTTTCTCCACTGATTCGCGGTCGTTGCTTACCTCATCAAAAGCTTCTATCAGCATAGCCATGGTTTCTATCGGAGCCTGATACCAGTAATATCCCTGAGTGAGATCGCGCCAGTACATGCCCATTTCTTCCGAATACAAAGCATTTTCCTTTAAGGATTTCATGATGTCTGCAGCTGTTTTAAAATCACTGTATCTTTTTAATGATAAAGCAATCATCCCCTGCATGTAGTTGCTTTCCATAGTCCAGTATTTCTGTGTTTGTCCTTTGAAATAATCAAAAGCAATTCTGACTTTCGGATTTAGTGGGATTTCTTTTGCAAAATAACTTCTTGCATATAAATACTGAATCTGAAGACTGCTTAAATGCTTTTTATCCATATCTTTCTGATAATGTTTACGGATATAGTCATAATCCTCCTTAATTCTTTCGTCGAGATAATAAATGGCTTTCTGAAGCATATTATTCAACTGATAATCGCCTTTATAAGCGTTTACTCCAAGGTGTTGCAAATGTGCAAATCCGGTAACAATGTGCTGGGTTATATACCTGTCATCTTTTCCTCCCGGAAACCAGGCCCATGCACCATTTGGCAACTGATTTTTCAGGATTTTCTGTTTGGCAGCATCCAGTTCGGAAGCCATTTTATTCATATCAAACAATAAGCCAATACGCTTTATGCGCTCCGATTCGTCTTTCGCATTCAAAAGCCATGGCGTTTCTTCAATAAGCAAAGCCTTCAATTCCTGATTTTTCTCCAGATTGGAAAGCAAAGCGTCAGGAGAAATATTTTTCCAGCTATCGAACACATTTCTGATTTTTGGATTGGAATTGGCGATAAAACTTGCCAGACTATTGGCATAAAAACGACTGAAAACCTGTTCGGCACATTCGTAAGGATATTCCATCATATAAGGAAGAGCCTGTACAGCATACCATGCCGGATTGGAAGTGAATTCAAGCGTCAGTTTCTGATGTTTCAATGTGTTGGAAGTAGATGAATTAATTAGTTTTTCAAATTTAAATTCCTTGCTTTGTCTTCCATTTATTGGTAATGGTAGCGTTTCTGTAACCAGCATACGATTGGTTAAAACCGGAATAGCCATTTCTTCGCCATCACTGAAGTTCCCGGCTTTGGCAACCACTTTATAGGTTACGGCACCCAAACCTTCGGGAATACTAATATTCCATGCTATATTCTGACTTTCGCCCGCTTTAACGGTAAAAGTTTTTTCAGCATCTTCCAGTAGCAAACCGTTAACTGCTTGCATATTCAGAGAATTCAGAAATTGAAGTCTTATACTTCCAATTAGTTCTTTGTCCGAAACATTACTCACCTTTACCTGAAAAGCCATGTTATCGCCTTCGCGGAAAAAGCGTGGAGCATTGGGAACCACCATCAAATCTTTCTGAGTTACTAACTCCTTTTGTATCTGACCAATTTTTAAATCTTTGGTATAAGCCAATCCACGCATTTTCCATTTAGTTAAAGACTCGGGAACAGTAAAAGAAATAAGCACATCGCCACTATCGTTGGTTGTTAACTGCGGATAAAAAAATGCGGTTTCATTAAAGTTGGAACGGACTTTTACATCGGAGAAACCGGTAGATTGTTGTATGCTTTTTTCTTTGTCAGAATTAGTTCCTCCAATAGAATCAGCCCACATAAAAGTACCTGATTTATTTTTACTATCTTCCTTTTTTGAAATTGTCATTTCCTGCAGATTTGCAACACCAGCCATTGGAGCTTCGTCTAATGATTCAACAACAATTTCGCTATCCATTTCTTCTCCACCAGCCCATCTCGAGTTTTTATACATCCTGTTTCTGCTATATCCATAATAGTTATATCCAAACCAGTTAAGCTTATCATAAGTTACTGCTTCAGGATATTTGATACGATTATTTCTGATAAAACAAAAATCGCTGTTATCGGTATTAAAACCGGAACTAATTTCCCAGTTTAATCTGGAATAGATGTTGTGAAAAATACTAAAATCCCAACTGGAAGTTTTAAAAGCATCCAACGAAGCATCATACATGGACGCCAGCATTTCTGCTGCCAGTTTCTCTCCTTTACTTCCTCTTATTTTTATTTTCCATTCTTCTTTTTCACCGGGTAATAACTTGTTTCTGAATGATTCAAAACTTATATCCAGCTTTTTATTTGTATATGGCACAATTATAGTTTCGTCAAATTTATAAGAACGGTTGTTTTTCACAAAGGCTAAATGGATGGCAAAGTTACCCCGATGGGCTTCGGTAATCGGGATTTCAATCCGTTTTTGTTCATCATTTATTTTCAGCCATTGTTTTGAAACAATCTGATTATTCACTTCAATTTCATACAAAACAGCTACCTCTTTTTCTTTAGACCCAATCAGGAAACTAGCTGTTTCTCCGGGTTCGCCACTTGCTTTCAGCATTGTAAACCATGCAATGGAATTGTCAGGTATTTTAGTTTCATCATCTGCATAAACTGTAAAATACTTTTTTATTTCAATAGCTGTTCCATAAATATCTTTCGTTCCAATTTCCATTATATAAACACCCTGATTCCAGTTTTTCAGCTCTTTCAAAAGCAAAAAAGTATCCAGTGGTGTTCTGAATTTCATGGAAAGAACTTCTTTTCCCTTATCCCATTTTGCAATTTCGTCTTCATTTTTATAAACATCATAAGGAAATTTCGAATAGAATTCTTCTTTGCTCATAGAGAACACATCAGGTACTTCCCACTTTCTACCTCTGAAAGTTTTGTCAGGTGTTTTCAATTGAAAAATTACAATATTCCCTTCCGCTGCTTCTGTATTGCCATTAAGATTTGTTGTAGAAATTTCAAAATGGTTTTTATTCTGTTTATTTATCCTTTCAGGAATATTAACATCCACAATTAAAGCGGTATAACCCACCGAAATATTTTCTTCCGAAGAATGAGTTTCTCCGTTAATATCAGTTATATCAGCAAATACATGATAATTAAATACAGGTTTTAATTCTTTTTCAACTCCCAAATCGGGCAAAGCTATAAAATCAATTTTAAATTCACCCTTTTCATTGGTTTTAGTTTCACCATTTGTGATTTCCATTTCTGGTGATGAAGAATAAAATCCTCTCATCCACCATCCCCAATAAGGGAAACGGGCGGTTCTTACAATTCGGTATTTCACATTAGCATTGTCAATATTATTCCCGGAGTATGCTTTGGCTGTACCTGTTGCCGAAATCTTTTCGTTAAGTTTATAACTGCCCTTTACCGGATTAAAACTGACTTCAAACTTGGGACGTTTGTATTCTTCCACCGAAAAATAAATATTTCCCCATTCATTTCCAATCCGCATTTGTCCAGTTAATCCGCCCATCGGAGCCGTGAAACTTCCACTTATCGAGCCATATTCGTTGGTTGTTAATTTCAAATCACTTACTTTTTGCCCGTTAACATCAAAAAAGCTTACTGTAGTTAACTGATTGGCTTTTATATTTTTGATTTCCCCATCTGTTTCCAGCACAATTCCTTTAAAATAAACCGTTTGTCCGGGACGATAAATAGCCCGATCGGTAAAAAAGAAAGTATTCAAAACCTTTTTGGGTGCTTCCCGCACATAACCATAAATTGATTCATTTTCTGTAACTAATTTATCTTCTTTATCAGTAAATTCCAGGTAAATATTTTGATAATCTCCTCTGCTGTTCGAAGCTTGAATCTCAAAATAACCTTCTTCATTACTAATAAACTCTTTCCAGAATTTTGTTTCATAACTACGTGTTTTGTAATCATATCCTGAGGAATACGCTTTAACAACTACCGATTTTAAAGGAGTTCCATTGTTCCTGTTCAGCATAAAATATTCTAAAGTTCCATTTTCTTTACGTCTGTTAATAAAGCTTATATTGGAAATCCAGAAGTTATTATAGGTCACAATATTATCTTCACATCTGAAATTTTTGTCAGTGGAAGCAAGTAAAATATAATATCCAAAAGAATTAATAGCAGGTATTCCGATTTCTGTTTTATGATCCTGAAAATCTCCATCATTGGGAATTTTTGTTTCAAAACTTTGCAAGGGTGTTAATTTCAGATATTCATTAATAATTTTTTGATTTCCGCTATTTATTTTAATCTTTTTATCTGTATCATAATCAATTTTGATCAGTCTGAAATATAAATGTGAAATATTTTTATAAGTTAACAATGCTAATGATTGCTGATTGGGTAACATTACATTATCTGTTGAAATTGATAATGTTGGATGATTTATATCATTTAAAATATTTTTGCTTAAAGCTCCGAAATAACTTTTTGGAAAACTCTTAATAGCACTTTCGCAATATTGAATGGCGGTTTTATTATCCCATTTATTGGCATCAGAAAGTAAAGGATTATATTTACTTGCCGATTCGGCATAAGTTTTCGCAAGCAAATAATCTATTTCAGCAGATTTCTCATACGTTGCATATTGTAGTTTTAATTTCTTAAGAGCCTGAATATAAAGTTCTGTTTTGTTTGGCAAAACGGATTTTGTTCTAACAAATTCTAACCTTACTAAATCTGCATCTATCAGAGCATCAGCGTCTGTATCATTTAAATGAAAATTAATTACATCCTGCAACAGCTTAATGGTATAGAATTCCAATGACAACTTATCTTTTGGCTTGATATTCATAGTTGCAAACTGTTTGGCAACAGCAAAATAATTTAAATCATTTATTTCAAAATGATCGGCAGGTTTAGTTAATCCCGATTCGGTATTCGTCAGAAAATCAATAGCTCTGAAAGCAAGGAAATCATATAAAGTAGGGCGGAATTTACGACCGTTTTTACCTTTTTCAATTATAACATCAAATTCAGATAAATTTTTTGATTTAAGATTAGCTGCATCTTTAAGAGAGTTATTGTAATTTTCAATAATTACGGTGAATAATTTCTTCGCATCCCAGGTTGCTATATCTTTTTGCTTAAAGTTTTCGGTGATACTTCTGTTCAGTATATTATATCTGTCATTCTGATAATAACGGTAATACAATTCGGCCAAAACAGATTGCAGTATCTGTTTTGTGGGGAAACTGGCTTTTTTTATTTCAGACTCCACTTCTGCAATGTTCTTCAACAAAAAATCTTCCTCATAAAAAGCCTGTAGTTTAACTTTATAGAGTATCGTTTTGATTAACTGAGGATTATTTCCTTCTTTCCGGGCTCGGTTATTGATAGTAATTACTACATCCAAAGCAGATTTTGGCAATGATTTCTGAATAAAATCATCCGCTATTTTCCATTCTTTTTCATAATTATTTAATGGAAGCTGATTTTGTGCCAAAGAAACTTTGCATGATAAAATAATTAATATCAATGCAATAATGATTTTGATTTTCATATTATAACTGATTTAATCTGTATTATTAATTTAAGATTTTGTTTTGTTAAAGAATAAAACCCCAAATTTACTCAAAGTTTTAAGTAAATCGTTAATTTTCTAATTTTTATAAGCAAAAAAAAGACCAAAGAATACTAAGTAAAATAAATTCTTTGGTCTTTTTTATTAGATTTCAGTCTTACTTTTTCACTATTTTAACGAATTTACTCGATTTATTATTGCTGTATTTTACAAAATACATACCTGATTCAAAATCACTTATATCAATATTAAATTTACCTTCCTTTTGATTTTCAAGTTCGGTTTTAAATAATCTTTTACCCAACATATCGATAACTTCAATTGAAATATTCTGTTGTATATTCTCTTTAAAATCGATTGTAATCATTTCATTAGCAGGATTTGGATAAACTTTTAACAAAATCTGATCATCAATATTATTAGTTGAAATATTATTACCGGCATAAATATGCAAATTATCAATAAATAAATTACTTCCATGCCGATTAACTGATTCAATATTAAAAATAACTTTTTTGTTTCTAAGTTGTGAAATGTCAATGGTTTCCAGTTTCCAATCAGAAGCTTGGGAAGGTGTAAAAGATGAAGAAGAGGTAGTTGTATTTAAAAGAGAACCTTGCTTTTTGTATAAATTAAAAGAATAAGTTGCTCCACAATCATCTGTAGCTGTTATTTTTAAAGTATCAGCCAATCCTGAATAATGATATGCCAACTGGAAATTCATGCTTACATTATTAGAATCAGGAATTATAAATGCAGGACTTATCATTTGATCTTTTTGACTTGATAAGGGTGAATAGTTGCTTAGCTTTATATAAGCGGAACGATTACTGTTTGGTAAACCTGCCGTTGTAATTGTGTCCCAGGTTATTGCATAATCGGGATTATTAACTAGCCATTCATTATCTCCAAGATTACCGTTTTCATAATTCTGAAAATATGGAAGTGTCTTTTCTGATTTTATAGCAAATCTAGCAACTTTACTATTGTTAAATCTGTTATACTCAACAACATTTGAATCATTTACAATTTTAATAATTAATTCATAATTTCCTTCATTTAATGCAGTAATCTGAGTTAAATTTACACTAACTGTTTGATTTGACTGTAAATTTCCAGTCCAGTTTTGAATGTGCTGTGTTTCATTATTTAAACGATAGTAAATCTTTGCATTATATAAAGTACTATCACCTAAATTAGAGATAATAATTTGGGGTGTAAACGTTTTGGTACAATAAAAAGGTAAATTAATATTGCTGATTTCAGTAACTGCTATATCATATTTCTTTGATAATGGAGGTGTTGGTGTATGAGTCTGAGCCATATAATTAAATGCTGCCATTACATCAATCATTCCTCTTCCGTAAGTATTGTCTTCACCTGTTACTCCCAAATCATGAGCTGTATAATACAATGCTCTTAAAATATCATATCCCATAACATCAGGAAATGCCTCTTTAAGTAATAAAACAGCTCCAGTTACATGGGGAGCTGCCATAGAAGTGCCGGATAAGTATGCATATTCATTCTGATTGATTGATGATCTTACAATTTCACCGGGAGCAACTACTTCAGGTTTAATTTTTAATGCACTATCCACATTACAGATTGTAGGACCTCTGCTCGAAAAAGATGCAATAGGATAAGCTGCAATATTTCCATTAACAGCTCCTACCGTAAAAGAATTAACTTCGTTGAGAGTTACATGATGGGGTGATGAAATTGTTTGAACATCAGGTCCGCTATTACCGGCTGAAAAAACACATGCAATTCCTCCTGCTTCCAATGCGCTGAACATCTGAGATATAAAGCCATTGCATAACAGAGTATCTGTTGGAACATCATAACCCCATGAATTATTTGTAACATCAGGAATATCATCTGTGGTTGCCGTATCTCCATCAGGATTAAAAACCCATTGAAATGCAATTAGGAAAGCACTGAGTTGCTGGGCTTCAGCTAAACTTGTAGCTACAGGATCTGTTGCTATAAAAAATGAGTTGTAAGCAACGCCAATCGTATCATTAGTAGCCCTGTCCAATCCCATTTCGGTTCCAACGGTATGTGTTCCATGGCTTCCGGTTTTATCCTTTGGAACATTGGATTGATAGCCAAGCCAAGCCTGCGATAATGGAACATAAGATGCTAAAAAATTATTTTTAATCGCTGGATGATTTGGCCATACTCCAGTATCGATACTACAGGCAATCCGTCCTCTTCCGGTATAGCCCATAGCCCACATTGCAGGAGCATTTATGGCAACTAAGCCTGGTTCTTTTCCACCAACCATTGCATAAGATTTTGTAGAACTAACCGGAGGATCTATTGGAGAAACTATCTTACTATTGTCTAAATCAATCAATTCTATATCCTCACTTTTAGAAAGTTTTAAAATCAAATCGGGTTTTGCTTCAACAATGAGCATATTTACTATCCAAAATGATTGAATATCAATAGCAGTAGCTCCAATATGTTTTGAAATTTCTGAAATTAAATTCTGCTGACTCTCTTTTGCTTTTTTAATTAATAAATCAGCAACTGATTTTGCCCTTTCTTTTGGTGGAAGATTTAGTTGTTTCATCACAAAATCGAGTGAATCGATATTTGCTTTTTCCTTAAGGAAAATACTCACTCTATAATATTTGTTTTCAGCATCTTTTTCACTAAACGCTTTATCCAGTTGTGAAGATATCTTTTTTTCCTGTGCAAAATTAAATTTTACAACAAACAAAAATAGCAGTATAAACAAAAATGTCTTTTTCATAAAATGTGAATTATATTATTATAAATGATTGTGTTATAAAGAATATACATGTTAAATATTTATATTTTACAAAGCTATAACTTTTTACAATAAAATAGTCAATTTATTTTTACTTTATATCTATAGATTTTATTCTATTAGACTCGAATTAGACAAATTACACGAATTTTATAGAAAAAATAAATGACGATAAAATCTTGCTAACAATAAATAAACAGTTGTTCGTTTAACTTTGACAAAGTTTTTTCATGCAGTTGTATAATCAGTTGATTATTAACATATCATATGAATAAATGCGACTTTGTCAAAGTTCGCAATATCAGCGACTTATAAAAAGTCTGACTGAGTTTTATATAATTGATATTCAAGATTTTTTGGCAACAAATGAAAATATCAAATCCTTATCTTCAGCATCAAACCAATTAATATTTTCATCTTTTCTGAACCAGGTCATTTGCCTTTTGGCATAACGGCGGCTATTTACTTTAATCTTTGTAATTGCTTCTTCTAACGTATATTCACCATCAAAATACGCAAACAATTCCTTATAACCAACAGTATTCAACGAATTTAAATCTTTAAATGGAAATAAACCTTTTGCCTCTTCTAATAATCCGTTTTCAACCATCAAATCAACACGTTGGT
This sequence comes from uncultured Bacteroidales bacterium, assembly GCA_903936865.1. Taxonomy (GTDB): domain Bacteria; phylum Bacteroidota; class Bacteroidia; order Bacteroidales; family JACABE01; genus JACABE01. The sequence goes on from CAIZXK010000021.1 coordinate 13,546, forward strand.
TAATTATTTCATACAATTTTTCACGCTGACGATGAATACCGATTTTTACAATATTAAAATGACGTGGTTTTTGTTGATTAACCCTAAGCGAGGAGTATGTTTTTCCGGTAGTTAAACAAACTTCCAACGCTCTCATCATTCGTTTTGGGTTTGCCAGATCTACCTGATTATAATATTCAGGATCGAGAATTTTCAATTGTGCCCTTAAAGCATCAATTCCATTATTGGTAAACAGCTCCTTAATTTCCATTCGCAATTCATCTTCCGGATCAGGCAAATCGTCAATTCCTTTACAAACGGCATCAATGTATAATCCTGAACCACCAACTAATATGGCTTTATTATGATTTGTGAATATAGTATCGAGACACTTTAAGGCTTCTGTTTCATATTTTGAAACGTTGTAGGTTTCTGTAATGCTCAAATTACCTATAAAATGATGTGTTGCCTGCGATAATTCCAGCTGGGATGGGCTGGCAACACCAATATTGAGTTCTCTATAGAACTGTCGCGAATCAGCCGAGATAATTTCAGTATTTAATAAGCGGGCAATTTCAATGGCAAGAGTTGTTTTTCCTACAGCAGTTGGACCTATAATTACGATCAGTGTATTTGAATTTTTGGTTTCAATTGCCATAATTACTTATTGTCCTTTAATTGTTAAGTTTAATTTTTCGCCCTCCTTTAACATTAGTTCCCAGGCTTCTTCGCGATTATTATGGATTATTCCATCCAGTATTGCATCTTTAATTGCATTTTTTATAATCCCGATTTCTCTTCCCGGAGTTAAACCGAAAATTTTCATAATATCCTCTCCGCTTACAGGTGGCTGGAAATTACGTATTTTGTCCTTTTCTTCAATTTCTTTAAGTTTCTGACGAACAATCTCGAAATTCTTGAGATATCTGGCAACTTTTACAGGATTTTTTGAAGTTATATCAGCTTCGCAAAGCATCATTAAATCATCTACCTCATCACCAGCTTCAAACAGTAAACGTCTTACTGCCGAATCTGTTACGATGTCTTCAGCAAGTATAATCGGTCGCAAATGAAGCAACACCAACTTTTCGACATATTTCATTTTTTCATTCATCGGAAGTTTTAATTTCCTGAATATTTTAGCAACCATTTTCGAACCGATAAATTCGTGGGAATGGAAAGTCCAGCCAATTCCATTTACAAACTTTTTGGTTTGAGGTTTTGCAATATCATGTAATATTGCAGACCAGCGAAGCCATAGATTATCAGTATTTAAAGACAGATTATCAAGCACTTCGAGTGTATGAAAAAAATTATCCTTATGTCCTTTCCCTTCAATATACTCTGCTCCCTTAAGTTCGAGCATTTCAGGAAAAATCAGCTTAAGCAAGCCTGTTTCAAGTAATAGTTTAAACCCAATGGATGGTTTGGGAGAAAGTATAAGTTTGTTAAGTTCTTCAATAATTCTTTCACCTGAAACAATTTCTATGCGGGAAGCATTTCTTTTTATTGCTTTAAGTGTTTCTATTTCAATTGTAAAATTGAGTTGTGATGCAAATCTAATGGCACGCATCATCCGAAGCGGATCATCTGAAAAAGTAATATCAGGGTCAAGAGGTGTACGCAAAATTTTATTTTCAATATCATCTAAACCACCAAATGGATCGAGCAAGTCACCATAATCATCTTGATTTAAGCTTAATGCAAGTGCATTGATTGTAAAATCCCTGCGATTTTGATCGTCCTGCAAACTTCCATTTTCTACAATTGGTTTTCGCGAATTACTTCGATAGGATTCTTTTCGCGCTCCTACAAATTCAATTTGCCAGTTTTTACCTTTATATTGATAATGAAACATTGCAGTTCCAAAATTCTTAAAAACACTTACATTAATGCCTTTCCCTAATGTCTTTGCAGTATTCTCTGCAAGGTCGATTCCACTTCCCAGCACAACAATGTCAATATCTACAGAAGGACGTTTCATAATAATATCACGAACATAACCACCAATTACATAGCAATTAACATTCATTTTTGCAGCAATCTCAGAAACAGCTTTAAAAACAGGGTGTGAAAGATGATTTTTCAAGTATAATATTTTTTGCAAAAATAAGAATTTTAGATTGAAGTTGTTTAAAACATCTTTGATAATTGAATAATCTTATGCTAATTCTGAAGACATCTTTAGTAAAGAAATAAATTATAAGGAATCTGTTTTATCTCTCATTTAGCGAATATAAAACATCTCATATAACTGATTAACAATTATATATTTTGTTTTTTAGCTTCTGGCTCTTATATAAAAAAAAGAGTCTGTTTTTTTAAATAAGCAGACTCTTTTTTACATGAATTTATTGTAATTAATTTTTGTCAACGATAGCTTTAAGATCTTTCATATTAATATTTCCTATTGCCATTTGCTGCAATTGCCCCATTATCCAGTTGGTTTCGTTCATTTTACTTTCTATAAATTGAATTTTAGAAAATTTCTCTTTAAGGAAAGGAATATGCTTAGCAATTTCTTCTTTCTTTAAATGCTTGAAATTAATACTGGTAAGTACAGATTCCATATCCATTTTGGGATGCTGGAAAATTACTGGAATCATTTTTTTTGCCAGACGCAAATCAAATTTATTTTTAATCAGGTATACAAACAAATCATATATCTTTTCATAAGAAAATTCACGCCCTTTTTTATAATGTCCTTCAATATATTTAATATAATGACCAAAGAATGTTCCAACAAAAACAGGATTGATTTTTAAATCTTTAATGATTTTTTCAATCAATAAATATAAATTTTTCTTAAAGATAAAAGTATAAGTATCTTCAGGTATTCTCCATTCACATAGTTGATTATAACGGTCAATTACTTCTGTTGGAAGCTTTTTGCGTAACTCTACAATGTAACTTTCTTCCAGAGGAATTGGTTTTGAATCGGTATCTGGATACATCCGGTCAGCACCCGGAAGTACACGTTCGAATATTGTAGTGCCATTTGCAAACGATTTACGGGTTTCCTGAGGAACTCCGGTAAAAGCCATTCTACAACGTTCTTCAATAGTTTCTAATGCAGTTTTTATATCAGCTTCATGTCCCCAGAAAATAATCTGTGCATCATTTTCACCAGCTTTAAACAATCTGCGGATACAATCCTGATCATCACCAGAAATCAATGCATATATTTCTTCGGAATGAGTCATGTTTGGCTGTTCAATACAAGCAATTACTTTTAACCTTTCACTTATTTCATTGGCAAACATTTTGCCTGGTTGAGTAAAATAAGAAAGAATTCCTTTAAAATCAGGCAAATTGACTGCATAAATCTTCATTTTTGCATTTTTTGCAGCTTTTATAGCGTCACATGGGAATTTTAATGCATAGAAATCAAGTTCTTTTGCTGTTAAATTCCATTCTTTTGTGTTTTTAATTCTTTTAACTAACAAATCGCGAATCTGTAGCAAAGCCCATTGGCGGAAACACTCATTATGAGTAAGTTCTGGTATCCATTTGGTATGTGCAACACCTTTTATTTCTATACGGGTTCCACCTTTACAACTAACATTAACATCCTGACGACCAGCACCTATGCCTGTTCTTACTTTGTTTGTGCTTCTGTTTAGGAAACGAATATAATTACATGCTTCCATCACCTCATCAGGATTAACCATATCGGGATATGTAACAGTTTCAATCAAAGGCATTCCCAATCTATCTGTGCGGTAAATACGGGTATGGCCTATGTCGGAAACTTCACGGCAGGAATCCTCTTCAATACTTAATTGAATCAATCGAACTTTTTTGTTTTTCAATGGAATTTCACCTTCAACACCAATAATAGCAGTTCGCTGAAATCCTGTTGGTATGCTACCATCCAGATATTGCTTACGGGTAATATGTACTTCTCCTACAATGCTTAATTTGGAAAGTAAGGAAATTTCAATTGCTCTTTCCAAAGCCTGACGGTTAATCGGAAATGGTGGTGTATCATCTACTTCATAAGTACAGGTTGTTTCGTTTTTTAAGCGGTAAACTATTTCTTTTCTGGTTCTGAACTCCATCAAAGCGGTACCATCATATTCGCCCAATTCGCTTAGTGTCGGACGCATGTGGCGAATTACTTCTGCATCATATTCGTTTGGTTTCTGAAAAACACCGGCCGGACAGTGGCAAAAAAGTTTTTCGTCGGTTAAAAGTTGCTGATGTACTTCCAAACCAGACATAAAACCTATGCTGTCATAAGTAGCTTGAGTTGCAAGCTTGCGTGGAACATAGCCAACCTTTTGCTTTGATTCTTCGTAGTTTTGCTTAGGATCGAATTGATTGTTCATTTCTTGAAGTTAAATGTATGAAGGTGCAAAGCTAATAATTTTACTTTTAACTGAAAAAACTATTATTAAAAATTATAACTTACAAGAGTGATTTATGCACAAAAAACTGAATTAGTGATTATTATATTTAACATTATTTTTTTCATCATTTTAAAAAGTTTTTATTATTTTTACAAATTGGTTTTATACCAATATTAACAAAAAATAATTGATTAAAAACCAACCTTTAGCTGTTGAATTTTGTTTATATATTATTAAACCTGATTTAACAAACTTTTTAATAATCAA
>CAIZXK010000022.1 GCA_903936865.1 uncultured Bacteroidales bacterium
TACTTGAAGGCAACATAATGTTATTTCTAGAAACATATAAATAAGATGCTGGAGTAACAGCTGCTGGTTGTTTTACTTCAATGTTTCTAACCAAATTACCGGAAATTACTTTTACTAAAGCTACTCTCATTGTATTGGTAGTATTGGCAGTTGCAGCCATGTTTATTACAAGATTATTTGAACCGGCAACAGGTGTAACAGTGAGCCAAGTGATTGGACTTCCTGTAGCTGTAATCGGGAATACATTCACTGTCCAGTTTACATTGGATACTATTGCAAAAGTGTCCGTACACGCACTACTTGATTGCAATAAAACATTGGTTCTGGAGACAAATAGTTCATTTGTTTGAACACCATCAGGTGAATTCGAATTAAAACTATATGCTATAGAACTCTCTGAAAATAATAGTAGTAAAGCAATTCCAATAATAGTCTTTACTAAATTAAGAATAATTTTTTTCATTTTAATTAAATTTAATATAAATACAAAAATAATAAATTAATTCGTTTAGTGCGAAATTCTTATAAAAATATTTTAATGATATTAGATAGCTGAAAAAATGAAAAGTTTAATTGTTATAAAAAATTATTTTTTTGAAATTCTCTCAGCATTACCTAATGATTTTAAACTAAATTCTACTTGTAAATCTTCATCTCCTGCAAATTTTGTATCAAAGATAATTTCATGAATCCCTTTGTCTATTTCTATTATATTATTGATTGATATAATATTAATTTGCTTTCCTTTTTCATTGTAAATTCTTAAAAATTTACTTCCATCACAGATAATAGTTTGACCTGCTTTTAATTCAATAGGAATTTCTAATTCTTTATAATTATCAATGATTATTTTTGTTTTGCTTATATTTCCACTTTTTCCATTTATAAACAATTTAAATTGTAAAGCCTGTTTTTTTGTGGTAATTTCGTATTTCCATATAGAAAAAGTGGGTTCTCCAGGTTGTTTTTCTAGTTTTTTATGAATAAATAACTCAGATATGTGATATTGATATAAATTCCATTCTTTTTCATTAATTTTCTCAAGATGAAATTCATTTTTTGAATCTTTCAATCTTTGAATTTGCTCGCTATTAAATGCTGAACTTAATCGTGCATTTTCCCATTCATGGATTAAATCGAGAAGTTCTAAACCTACTGGATTTTCTTCCACTGATTTGATATCTGTAACCATTGCAAAACCAGCATCATAAGCGGCTGATCTGGCAAGCATCCATTCCATTTCACCTATTGTTGTGGTTTTTGTAAGCAAGTACCATCCCAACATATGAGGCATAAGATTCCTGTCGAATAATCCTTGATTACTAATTCGGTATTCCTGCATACTTTCTTTAAAACCACCATACCAGGGTTCGCCCCAATTACAATATGTATTGATATGCCAGTAGTAAGTTTTTGAATTGCTGGTTCCATTTAGCACATTATGATTTAGATTTTTATAAAAATCATCAGCAAATAAGTTGATTGCATAATTGCCTTGACCAGATGCCAGACAGCCTTCATGACCATCAAAATCCATGTGGTCTAAACCGGTTTCATTAAAAAACTTTGCAAGATTTACTGCAATTTCCCTTTGCAAATCGAGATTCGGGAAAAAAACTTTATATGCATGATCATAAAGTTTGCCTACTGTATCATATTTATAATGCGATGAAATTTTTGTATTAAAACTACCACGTTGACAATCTATCAGTTTGTATGGTGCATCAGAACTAACATTTTTATAACGTATAATTTCATTCCCAATTTTTACAGCATGCAAATTATTGAAATTCTGATTATTAAAATACTCGTTGGTAGAAACAGGGATCTCTTTTGTATTTTCGTCAATATCAGCATCAAGCAATCCAAACCCTGTTAA
>CAIZXK010000023.1 GCA_903936865.1 uncultured Bacteroidales bacterium
AATCATGGTGAAAATATTTTTGAATGGATGAATATAATGGAGTGGGACGACTTTAAACTGTCGGTTATCAAAGATTCTGCTATGATAGATAGTGCTGCCAAAGTATGCAATGTAGAGCCCCGACTGATAGTTTCGGTATTGCTTGGCGAACAAATGCGCTTATTCAATTCCACCCGTGAGGTTTACAAAAAAGTAATAAGTCCACTAAAAATATTATCTGTTGAAGCCAAATTTTCGTTGGGAGTTACTGGAATAAAAGAAGAAACCGCACTTAAAGTTGAACGCTTTTTAAAAGATAGCCTTTCTCCTTTTTATCTGGGTGTAAAATACAAAGATTTACTTCGGTTTTATACTACCGATCCCAACAAAGAACGTTTCAGTCGATTGGTAAATTACAAAAACCACTTATATTCCTATCTTTATGCAGCTATTATTTTGCGACAGGTTCGTGAGCAATGGCTTAAGGCAGGCTATGACATATCAGAACGCCCCGAAATATTGGCTACTTTATATAATGTAGGTTTCGAATATTCAAAACCAGGACCTTCGCCTCGAGTGGGAGGTTCAAAAGTTACCATCAATGAAAAATCATACTCTTTTGGAGCATTGGCTTACGAATTTTACTATTCGGGCGAGTTGCTCAAAGAGTTTCCTTATAAACCAAAATATTGGGAAAACAATTAAATAAATACCTTTAATCAAATAACAAAAACTATGAATCAGACAGTATTGGAATTATGGCCTGAGTTAATGTGGATTCAGGATGCAGATTTAAGAGAAAAAACAGCAAAAACATGGGAGCTGGCATTAGAAAAAAGCGTGTTGACACCCGAAGACCTCAACACCATACCATTCACCCTGCTTTGCGGTCCCGATTTGAAAGTTAGTTTTATGGCACACAAACGCTGTGTAGTTCATGTAGCTCAGGATGCTGGCAACAAAATGAATGAGTTTTTCAAAACTGACCTTCCGGTAAATATGGATGTTCTGATAGCAGGAGCCATATTGGCTGACGTTGGTAAATTATTGGAATACGAATTAAAAGACGGCAAATCAGTACAGGGAATGTATGGCAAATACCTCCGTCATCCATTTTCAGGAGTTTCTTTGGCAGAACAATGCGGAGTACCGGCAGAAGTATGCCACATCATAGCAACACACGCAGGCGAAGGCGATATGGTAAAACGTACTACCGAAGCTTTCATTGTACATCATGCAGATTTTATGACATTTGAACCATTTAAAGATCGATTAAAATAATTGAAATATGACAATAATTGAAAAAATTCTCGCTGCTCATTCCAACCAAAGTGTTGTAAAAGCAAACGATATTATAGATGTTTTTATTGATGCACGCGCTGCCCGCGATTTCGGGGGAGCTAACGTAGTAAAAAACATCGTTGACAACGGTTTAAAGGTTGCCGATGCTTCAAAAACATGTTTTACTTTCGATTGCAATCCCGGCGGAAGCGATCAGAAATATGCTGCCAATCAGCAGTATTGCCGTATGTATGCCCGCGAAAACGATATCGCCATTTATGATGTGGATGCTGGTATCGGAACTCATATTGCTATTGATAAAGGGCTGGCTTATCCCGGAAGTACTTTTGTTTCAACCGATTCTCATGCCAATATCATGGGTGCAATCGGTTGTTTTGGTCAAGGCATGGGCGATCAGGATATTGCAGCTGCATGGGCAAAAGGATCTGTGTGGTTTAAAGTACCTGAATCAGTTAAAATTACATTCAAAGGCGAACGTCCTGCTAATGTTTCAGCAAAAGACATCGTTTTAAATTTGCTTTCTATTTTTGGAGCAAATAAATTATTGAGTTATTCAGTAGAAATGTATGGAGAAGCAATTGATAAAATGACTTTGGATGAACGTATTACCGTTGCTTCAATGGCTACCGAAATGGGTGCTATCATTTTATTATTTACTCCAACTGTTAGTATTATTGATGACCTGGAAAAACGCTCAGGTAAACGTTATGATATCATAAAAGCTGATGCTGATGCAGTTTATGTAAATGAATTTGAAATCGACATCAGCAAGTTTGTACCTATGGTTGCAAAACCAGGTCATCCACATGATGACACTTCGGTTGAAAGCGTTAAAAAAGTAAAGATTGACTCAGCATTTATCGGAAGTTGTACCAACGGACGTATGGAAGATTTACGAATTGCAGCACAAATTCTGAAAGGCAGAAAAGTAGCTCCTGGGGTTGTTCTTAAAGTAGTTCCTTCTACTGACGAAATCTGGAATCAGGCTTTGGAAGAAGGTTTAATTAAAATCTTTAAAGATGCCGGTGCAATGGTTTCCAATGCAGGTTGTGCAGGTTGTGCCGCCGGGCAGGTTGGACAGAATGGCCCTGGCGAAGTAACCATCAGCACTGGTAACCGAAATTTCGAAGGCAAACAGGGTAAAGGATATGTATATCTGGCTTCTCCTGCAACGGTTGCTGCTTCAGCTGTTTCAGGATATATCACTACCGCTGATGACTTGGCAGTAACTCCGGCAGTGTTTGAAAAGAAAGGAACTGTTACTGCAAATGCTGAGAAAAAATCAGTTGAAAAAGGAAATAAAAAAACTGAGGTTGAAGGTCGTGTTTGGTATATCCAAAAAGATGATATTGATACCGATATGATTTATCATAATCGTTATCTGACCATTACCGATATTAAGGAAATGGGACAATATACCTTCGACAACCTGAAAGGTTATGAAGATTTTGCTAAACAGGCAAAAACAGGTGATATTGTGGTTACAACCAAAAATTTCGGTGCAGGAAGTTCGCGCCAGCAAGCTGTAGATTGTTTTACTTCTTTAGGAGTGCAATGTATTATTGCTGAATCTTATGGAGCTATTTACGAACGTAATGCCATTAATGCAGCTTTGCCAATTCTGACATATAATGCCGGAACAATGGAAGCAATTGAATTGCAAAATGGTGATAATATTCGTGTTAATTTTATTTCAGGAGAAATAACTAATTTAAGAAACAACAAAACTGCAAAATTAAATCAGTTCTATGATGCCCAGTTACAGATTTACCAAAATGGTGGATTGCTTGGGTAAATTGTTGATTTTGTGAATAATAGAATTTGTTATTTTATAAACTCCCTGCCGAATCTTAATTATTTGGCAGGGAGTTTGTTTAATATATACATCAATTTATTCATTTTATTGAATTTCACCTCTCAATTTCATTTGTTCTAAATCGAGCAATTTCAAATCAATATCATTTATTTCTCTATTTAATCTATCTATTTCAAATTGATATGAAGTCTGCCCAGTAGGATCTGCGTTTTTATAATTCTTTTCAGCAGTTTTCAAACGAGATTTTGCAAGTTCCTTTTGTGAATCTAAGTATCTCTTTTTTGTAATATATGAAGCACCTGGTACAAAATTAATTGTATTTTGTTGGTCTTTTTTATATTGATTATTATAAGAGTTATTATTACTCTTGTTATAATTATCATTTCCTCCCGTTTGTTGATAAGTGTTATTGCTATTTTGCTTTTTCCAAATATAAATAGTATTAGGAGCATAAGAAATTGATGTTGTTAGCATATTATCCGATTTTATCATAAATAATTGAAAAGAACCATCATTAAAATTTGCACGATAAGTTGGTACTCCAAAATTATAACCAATATAAACGGTTGACAAAACCATACCCGTGGAAAGATTTTTATAATAAAACCCACTATTATTTGCTTCAATCTGAAACAAATTTCCAGAATTGGATTTCCAAACTCCATCAATTCTTGATTGTGAATATAATTGAATAAATAAACATATAAATATAGCAGTTAAAAATATTTTTTTCATTTTTTTAATATTAAATTGTTAGAAAACAAATATAAAAGTATTGAATTAATGATTTTATTATTTTAATTTCCAGTTTCCCCATTGATTTACAACAGAAATGCTTCCTGAAATAGTTGGTGTTTGACTTTTGTTGTTTACCACAATACTTTCAAGTTTTACTTTATCTATTATGTATTCAGACAAATCTTTATAAGAAACATCTCCTTTCGATTCCTGCAATTTTTTGAGCAGATAGTAGGTAAATAAACCATGATGTTTGTCTTTGTAAACAGTTGAGCTTTCTTCTCCTGAACTTGAAGTAAAAACAACTAAGTTTCCA
>CAIZXK010000024.1 GCA_903936865.1 uncultured Bacteroidales bacterium
AGAGGTAGTAGCAATGGTTTGCCAGTTTATTCCATTGTCATAAGGTTTCAACTGAAGACTACCACCAGCAGGAGCTAAGTTTGACATGGTCTGCATACTCTTTTTAAAAGGAGTTCCAAACAAATGCCAGCCTTTATTCAAATACCTCTTGGCTGTTGCCTGCAAATCTTTGGTATTTTGAATGAGTGAAGCATCTGATTCCAGTACTAAACCACTCACACCTGCAGCGTTATTTGTACTGCCTGTGAGGCTAACTTTACTGCCACTAATAAATGTAAGTGAAGCCACTGGTTTTATAGTGAGGTTGTTTAAAGTGGCATAATCCGCACCGGCAGCACTGGCAAATGCAAAACTGCAACTGCCACCTTCAACCACCCAGTAAGTTCCACTTTCGCTAATTACCCTTTCATTGTTCTGAGCATGTAAGCTCAGAACACAAAATAGGATTACATGGATGAATAGTATTTTTTTCATTTGTTTGTTTTTATTAATACTAATATAATGATTTTATTCATATTGTATGTTTATAATTTATGCATTTATGCAAGATTTTTTCTCTTCAGCTCTATGTGTGTTTTAGGGTAAGTTAGCATTTACTTTGCTGTAACCTTTCCAAAATCCACACTCTATTTATCGGGTAATTTCGTTTCTTTTTCATCTATTTATTGTTTTTTATTTGTCTGAATTTCATTAATTTGATATATAGTAACCCTTGAAGTGGTTAACAACCCTTCAAGGGTTAAACAACCTCTTGAAGGGGGTTAAACAACCTCTTGAAGGGGGTTAAACAACCTCTTGAAGGGAAGTTTTTGGTATAATCATCCTCCTGTGTGTCAATTTTGCATTGTTATGAATTTTTCATCTGTTTACTTTGTAATCATTAGTAGTAAAAATATGAATTGTAAATTCTAACCTTTACTTCTATGAATTTATATAACAACAGTCTGAAATTCATTAATAAGTTCGAATAGCCCTAACATAATAAATTGCAGAGTTTTTTGTACCATGGTGCGCAGAATTATTATTAAACCAAAATCTCATTGCAAAATCACTTTGATAGGTTGCATTATTTAATTCAGTGGATGTCCAATACATTTGTGCAGTAATTAGAGCAGTCCCGCCATTTGCAATAGCTGTTGCGTTTATAGCAGTTTGATTTTGACCCAATTTAGACATTTCACTTTGATTAGGTAAATACCAGTCACTATAACCATTTAAAACTAAATTTGCACATATATGAGCTGCAATGCCAGTACTTGAACATGCTGCTTCAATTGCTATCGTATTTTGTGCTCCTGTTCCTGAAGTAACACCTATAATTGTACCATAACAGCCCCATTCTGCACTAGTGCTTTGATCTGTAACTGCACATACAAAACCATGCTCTTCGCCCGGAACATATCCTGCATCACCTGAAGAAAATACATAAAAGACTACACCTCCATTAATATAGTCGCCAACTTTAATAGGGCAATTACCACTTTTCGACCAGGTTGGTGCACCGCTACAAAAAATTAACTTCGCACCATCACTTGCAGGAGCAGAAACTTTTTTCCAGTTTGTTCCGTCAAAATATGCCATATCACCACTTGCAGCATCGGAAGGTAACTCCACTATGGTTTTCCACTCAGGAGCTGTAGCCCCGGCATTCATTTTTAACACCTGCCCGGCTGTTCCTTTTACCAACTTTGTGCCTGTTCCATTGGTGCCGCCATAAATAATATCGCCTGCAGCCGTTATGGGTGAGAGTGCATCAAAAGCTGCGGCTTTGGTGGTGGCTCCCGTTCCGCCATTAGTAATGGCTACTGTGCCGGTTACATTGGATGCAGTGCCAGTGGTATTTTGATTAAGTAATGGAAAATCTGCTACTAATGCAATGCTCGGAACACCTGTAGTGGTTGTATTCTTTAAAATACCAGTTGATAAACCAGCAAGTGAAGTACCATTTATTTTCCCAACAACCGTTGCACCTTGCGTACCGGTTACATCACCTGCAAGACTTCCTGTGAAAGAAGCTGCCGAACCGCTAATATTGGTCTGGTCGCCTGTGTTGATACCGCTTACAGATGCATCCAATGGCACAGTCAATGTTTTGGAAGTAGTACCACCTGCAATTGTAAATCCAGTGGCTACTGCAGTTGGCGTTAATCCATTAATAGAAGTAACTGAAGCAACCCCAAGGGTTGGAGTAATTAGTGTAGGCGAATTGCTCATCACAACATTTCCTGTTCCTGTGATCGGATTGGAAACTACATTTTTAGAAGCATTGGTAAACAAGGCTTGTGAAGCCGTTGTGCTCGAAAGTACAGGTGCTGCCGTTAAAGTAGCAACTCCTGTAACAGCCATAGTGCCTCCGATATTGACATTACCAGACAACGTTTTATTTCCGGCAACAGTTTGGTTAGAAGTTAAATCTACAAAATTCTGGGTTGATGAACCTGTTCCGCCATTGATAACAGGTAATGTACCTGATACGCCTGTAGTTAAAGGTAATCCGGTAAGATTAGTAGCAATCCCTGATGCTGGGGTACCCAATGCAGGGGTTATCAAAGTTGGTGAATTGCTCATTACAACATTTCCAGTTCCTGTTATCGGATTAGAAACTACATTTTTGGATGCATCGGTAAACAAGGCTTGTGAAGCTGTAGTGCTCGAAAGTACTGGTGCTAAGGTTAATGTAGCAACTCCAGTAACAGCCATAGTGCCTCCGATATTGGTATTTCCAGATAACGTTTTATTTCCGGCAACAGTTTGGTTAGAAGTTAAATCTACAAAATTCTGAGTTGATGAACCTGTTCCTCCATTTGCAATGGCAACTGTACCGGTTACATTGGCTGCAGTGCCAGTGGTATTTTGATTTAAGGTTGGAAAATCTGCAGCTACAGCAATACTTGGCACACCTGTAATGGTTGTATTCTTTAAGATACCCGTTGATAAACCGGCAAATGATGTACCATTTATTTTCCCAACAACTGTTGCTCCTTGTGTACCTGTTACATCACCTTCTAAACTGCCAGTGAAAGAAGCTGATGAACCTGTTATATTAGTCTGGTCACCTGTATTCGTTCCACTCACAGTGGCATCTGAAGTTACTGTTAATGTTTTTGAAGTTGTACCACCTGAAATTACAAAACCTGTTGCCTGAGAAGTCGGTGTCAATCCGTTAATTGAAGTTACCGAAGCTACTCCGAGGTTTGGTGTCACCAATGTTGGAGAATTGCTCATTACTACATTTCCTGTACCGGTTATCGGATTGGATACTACATTCTTGGATGCATCGGTAAACAAAGCCTCAGATGCAGTTGTACTGCTTAATACGGGTGCTGCCGTTAAAGTAGTAACTCCTGTAACAGCCAGAGTACCTCCTACTGTTGCATTACCCGAAAAAGATTTATTTCCTGCAACCGTTTGTGCTGTTGTTAAATCCACAAAATTCTGAGTTGAAGAACCTGTTCCGCCATTAATAACAGGTAGTGTACCCGTTACGCCAGTCGTTAATGGCAAACCGGTAAGGTTAGTAGCAATCCCAGAAGCTGGAGTACCTATTGCCGGAGTTATCAAAGTTGGTGAATTGCTCATTACAACATTTCCAGTTCCTGTTATCGGATTAGAAACTACATTTTTGGATGCATCGGTAAACAATGCCTCAGATGCGGTTGTGCTGTTTAATACGGGTGCTGCCGTTAAAGTGGCAACTCCTGTAACAGCCAATGTACCTCCTACTGTTGTATTACCCGAAAAAGATTTATTTCCTGCAACCGTTTGTATAGTTGTTAAATCCACAAAATTCTGAGTTGAAGAACCTGTTCCTCCATTAATAACAGGTAATGTACCTGTTACACCTGTAGTTAAAGGTAAACCGGTAAGGTTAGTAGCAATCCCTGAAGCTGGGGTTCCTAATGCCGGAGTTACCAATGTTGGAGAATTGCTCATTACAACATTTCCTGTACCGGTTATCGGATTGGATACTATATTTTTGGATGCATCTGTAAATAATGCTTCAGATGCAGTTGTACTGCTTAATACGGGTGCAGCCGTTAAAGTAGCAACTCCTGTAACAGCCAATGTACCTCCTACTGTTGTATTACCCGAAAAAGATTTATTGCCTGCAACCGTTTGTGTTGTTGTTAAATCCACAAAATTCTGAGTTGAAGAACCTGTTCCTCCATTAATAACAGGTAGTGTACCCGTTACGCCAGTCGTTAATGGCAAACCGGTAAGGTTAGTAGCAATCCCTGAAGCTGGAGTACCTAATGCCGGAGTTATCAAAGTTGGTGAATTGCTCATTACAACATTTCCTGTACCGGTTATCGGATTGGATACTACATTTTTGGATGCATCGGTAAACAATGCCTCAGATGCAGTTGTACTGCTTAATACGGGTGCAGCCGTTAAAGTAGCAACTCCTGTAACAGCCAATGTACCTCCTACTGTTGTATTACCCGAAAAAGATTTATTGCCTGCAGCCGTTTGTGTTGTTGTTAAATCCACAAAATTCTGAGTTGAAGAACCCGTACCGCCATTTACGATTGCTAGGATACCACCGGTATTAGAAAAATAAATCCAGGATGTTCCATTGTAATAGTAATATCCAGCTGTTGCATCGGTTTGATAAACTATTAAACCTGCTGCAGGAACAGGAATAGCCAATCTATTTACTGCTGTCATTCTCGGTGGAAGTAAGCCTTTAGTAGTAGATTTTATATCAAGCATTGCACTACTGTTAGGTGATGACCCATCTGTATTAATACCCACACTTTGGGCAAAAATATTTACTGCAAAAAACAAACTGAAAATAAAAACAAAAAAATTTTTCATGATTTGAAGATTAGATTTTTAATTCTTGCAAAGTAAATATATTTTTTAAGCAATTAAATTTATTTAATAGTAATCCTTAAACAAAACCACTACTCAAAATATACCTATGAGCATAAACTTCTGATTAACAGAACCTATTTTTTCATTATATTTAACCAAAGTTATAAATACAGAGCAATGAATCCATTCAATACCTATTTTTTCATTAAAAAAAAACCAATAAAATCAGTATTTCAATTGAAAAAATGAGTTCAAATTACTTTATTAAGAAATAATGGTTGAAAGTAATGCAATAATTCGTTAAACTTTGACAAAGTTTATTCTTTTATAAGATGAATTAACTGATTATCAATATATTATACAAACAACTGCGACTTTATCAAAGCTCTCAATAGCTGCGACTTACAAAAGTTTAACGAAGTATTGTAATGAATACGTTTGATTAATTCACGATCAAAAAAAATCAAAAGGAAATCAATAATTTTTAATCAAATAACCTTCAAGGTTAGAATCAGTCATAAGATTCATCTTTTTACGAATGCTGTTTCGTTGGTTCTCAATTGTACGTTGACTTCGATGGGTAAGTAGAGCTATATCTTTTGTAGTCATATTTAAGCGAAGGAAACTACAAATCTTTAATTCAGCAGAAGACAAATCCGGATAATCAGAGAAAAGTTTTTTACTAAATCCTTCATGTACTTGCTCAAAACGAGTTTCAAAATCTTTCCAGGCACCCTGTGGTACCACATTATTTACTTCGTTCAGTATTTCAGATAGTGATTTTTTAGTTTCACTATCTGTTTGCTTATTCATAATTTCCTGAACTTTCTCTGAAAATTGATTGCTGAATTCTGTAAGACTTGCCAGATGAAGTGCATTAGTTATCAGTTCTTTGTTTTTCATCTCAAGTTTGAGTCTGGTTTTTTCAAATTCAGTTTTTTGCAACTCATTACGATACAATAATTTTCTGTTTTTTAAAGTCAATAAAAATAAAATAAATAATATAATTATTAATATTACTAACACAGTAATAATTATCATTCTGATTTTACTTTTTCCTTTTTGAATAGCGACATTTAATCGTGCAATTTCCGCTTCTTGCTCTGCCTTATTGTATTTTTTTTGAAGTTCATTTATCTGTTTTTTCAACTCTAACCCTGATGTTAAGTCCTTTAATTTCGAATAATTTTCAAAATGAATAAGTGCTGAATCATATTCTCTTAATGATTTATAAGCCCCATACAAATAAGATTCAATTTCAATTTCAATATCAGTCAACTTCATTTCTTTAATTTTCACTAACTCGGAATTTAATAATTGTATGGCTTTTTTATGCTTTCCTTGTTTTGCATATAATTCTCCGCGATTTATTTTATTAATAATTATTCCAAAACCAATATTGTGTTTTATACAAATTAATAATGAGCTATCATAATACTTTTCTGCATTGATAAAATCATTATTTTGAAAAAAAATATTACCAATATTCAAGTAACTTTTTGCCATATCAGCACTCCTACCCATTTTTTCATATATTTTTCTGGATTTAATGTATGCTTCTTTACTTTTTTCCATTGAATCTAACCCAATAAATAATATTCCCAGATTATTGTAGTTTTCTGCAAGTCCAACTAAATATTGATTACGTTCATTTATTAATTTTGACTTATTTAAGTAACTTAAAGCCAAAGAATTCTGATTAATGCTTTTGTAAAGTAAAGCTAAATTATTATATACAATGGCAAGTGATTTTTCATTCTTTTCCTTAACAAACAATTCAGAAGTTTTCAGATATAACTTTATTGCTTTCACTTTTTCACCAGAATTATCAGCTATTTTTGCTTTATTATTATATATCGCTGATAAACAATTATCATACTTATTTTTTCGCGCAAAATATTCTGCTTCATTTAATACAGAATCTGCTTCCTTAAAATTTAATTTACGAAATTGTATTTCAGCTAGTTCAATTAGGTTTAATATTCTAAACCAATTATTGTGATTATCTACTGATAATTGTAAAGAAGAAATAATATTTGCATAAGCAGCATTTTTTTGCTCAAGCATACGATAACACTTACCTTTAATATATAATGCTTGTATTTCAGAATCAATAAGTTTATTTTTCCGGCTCAAAAACAAGGAAGTATCAATAATTTTAAGAGCTAGTTTAGGGTTTGTCTCAATATATAAATTAGCTTGCATGTTTTGCCTTTCAATTTCTTTTATAGAAATTTGCTTTTTACTAACAGTTTTGTCTTCTGAAGTATTTCGACAGGAATAATTTAAAAAAAGAATAAAAAAAAGAATAATCAAAGTAATTCCTAAAATCTGTATTTTCTTTATTGCAATATTTCTAATTTTTTGTATTGTTTTCATTAAGGCAAAAATAACATTTTTTCTTATGCTATATATGTCAATAAGCAAATTTAATTCAGTATTAAAATAAAAAATTACCTTATATCCGCACGCTTTATTATATTCGCCACTAATTGCACTAATTACACTAATTTTTAAAAAAAATTACAATGATGATACGGTATTGTAAACAGCTAATAATAAAACACTAATAAAAATCCTTTCGGATTTTATGAATTATAAAAAAAAGCCTGCATCAAGTTGATACAGGCTTTTTTTTATAAAGATTAATTGTTAATGGTTAATTACTTCCAGTTAAGTTTCACGTTTTGTGTTGTGATATTGGTTTTTACCCTTATCATGTAAACACCGGTAGATAAGTCCAGACTTGTTGTAAACATATTGCTGTTGCCGTTTGCTTTGAACAAACAAGATCCTGTTAACGAATAAACTTCAAGCTGTTCGATATTTTCACCGGTCTGGGCAATAACATTCAGTTCGTTGTTGTTTTTAAACACTTTTACATCTGAGTTTTGCAAAGGTGAGTTTACATTTCCAAAGCGGATAAAGAATCTGCCTTGTAACTCATTCGTCGGAAACTCAAAGCTGTATTCCGTGTTTTCAGACAGGCTGATTAGCTTGCCTTTGTAGCGGTCTTCCAGGTAAACCTGATTGCTTGTTTCCAGTGCAAATGCGGTGATTTTTGCCTTGCTTCCTGCCATGCCATTTATTCCCAACGGTATGATTGTCTGGGTATTTTCGATGGTATTGATGGTTAGCTTTTCACCGGTTTTAGCGTATGAATACAGTTCCAATGGATTGCTATTCAACATTTTTTCTGAGTCAAATTCCTCAAATCCTTGCTTTGCTGCCGTGTTACTGCAAATTACCAATTCATCGGCCCCTTCTTCTGTTTCTGCTTTTAAACGAAGCACTATCTCTGTGGAAGCGTCTTTGTAATAGGCAGAATTGCTGTGTGTTCGGGCTGATGGTGAAAAACTAAGCTTAGGATTGGTAGCGTTTGCTTTTACAAAGAAACCCTGCAATGGTGCAATGTATGGGGTGGTTCCTGCTGGAACTCCAACATTGGTAACTGCATTATAGGTTCTGAAATAAGCAGCATTGGTTGTTGGCGACATCGTTTGATTTAACGTATTATCCCACAAATACAAGGTCTGGTTTATATTGGTTTTGCCCATCAGTTTC
>CAIZXK010000025.1 GCA_903936865.1 uncultured Bacteroidales bacterium
CAGACGTGTGCTCTTCCGATCTTTAATACAATAATTACAAAAACAAATCGTTCTTAAAAAGGTTATAAGGTATATTATTAAGAATAGAAAAAACAATATCCACAGAGACAACATCAGCCGAGGCAGATTCTAAATATCATAAAGAGTGACAAAAAAAACTTTGTGAATCTTATGTGTTCCTTTCTTCTTAGAATAAATATGAATATTTAAGTAAGTACTAAATATTTGATACAATAGCAACTAATTATTATAATATAATAGCAAACTGTATATAATTACTTAAAATAAGTAGCAATGAAAAATAATGAAGGAAATACAATGCCAAAAGTAGAAAAAGGATATTACAATCACGATAGTAAAAAGCATAACATTTTTAATTCTCCTGATGTAACTAAATTACAATTAGTTGTAATAGATGAAAAAACAAGAATCTATATAGCAATTGATGCAGATCCTGAATTAGCAAGAACCCGATATTTAAACCGATTGGAAGGTAAAGTAAGCTTTTTTGTCAGGAAACCTATTGCATCCAATTAGTTTGATAAGACACACAGCTTTTTTTTCTGCTTGAAAAACTAAAAAAAAATAGTTTAAAATACTTTTTTGAAAATTGAAATTAATGGCAATTTAAAAATTGATTTTATAAGATATCAACATGTAAATGCTGCTTTATATTTTAAAAATCAATTTATAAATATGTCATTTTTTTATACCTGAAAATTTTGTAATTTATCCTATAACTAATTGTAAGAAAATTATTAGTGGTTACTGAAGGTTGATTTTTGAAGCGAATAAGGTTTGAAAATTGCACTCCCAATGCAATATGAAAATAACATAACAAAATAATTTCAGGAAGACTCATTATGCTAGTTCATTTTTATATTTTAAGTAATTGGATATAATCATAAAGTAAATTTTAACCTTATGGAATTATTAAAAGATGAATCTCTGATATTTGTTGAAAAGTTTAAATGATTCTAATCAAAAGATTGAAAAGAATTTTTAATGAAGTTAATTGTTTATTACTTTAAAATTTAAATCAGAATGTAACCAACATAGTTAAAGTCGTTATTATCCATTTTGGTTCATTATTCTTTCTGAAAATGAAAATCAAACGACTTTTATTTCAAAAACTACATTTAATCATAATAATATATTTAATACACAGGTATAATGATTATTACGCCCAAATAAGTTTTGCTGAATATTCATAATTTAATCAACTTAACTGATTTTACTACTTTTACTATTACCGTTAACTTATTTCAAAATACCGAAAACTGATTTATTATCTTATTTGTTGAAAAAATATTAATTTTGTATGGGTTTTCTATGGTTTTTTTGATAACTTTGCAGCAATTTTTTACAAAAAAACAATTGAAACTATTATTTAAAGAAATTAACAATTAAACAGTTATAAATAAACAAATTAAAAATTTAAGCAAAATTAGGTTTTGCAAAAGGTTTAATAATAAATAAATAATAATCACATGAAAAACAGAAAATTATACGTTGGTTTATCTGCTTTGATTTTACTTTTTAGTGTTTCATTAATCGCACTTACTGGATCACAAAAAAAACAAAAATACTCAGAAAGAGTATCAAGTAAATATGAAATACCACGTGGTATTCAGGGTGCTTTAGCCTATCTTTCTAAAATAAGGGGTAATGCACTAACTGGTGAATTAAAAACAGAAGATGTATTGTTTGCACGTTCTTTAGCAGAGAAATTTGCAAAGTACAAAGTAGGAAATTCAATGAATTTGCAATGGGAAGAAATGGGACCTGATAATGTAGGTGGCAGAACCAGAGCAATTTTGATTGATAAAAGGGATGCAACATACAATACCTTATATGCAGGTGGTGTTGCAGGAGGATTGTGGAAATCAATAGATGGAGGATCTAACTGGAGTCAGGTTACTCTAAAAAATCAAAATGGTACAACAGATAATACAAATATTGCGATTTCTTGCATTGCACAAGCAACTAACGGGAGTATTTTCGTTGGAACCGGCGAAGGATTAGCTCAGTTTACCGGTACGAACTTTAATTCAGGTCAACCTGGAGGTGGAATTTATCGTTGTACTTCCGGTGATGATTTTATGTTATTACCTGCAACAATTCCTACCGCTCAAACCACAGGTTGGGCAGAAGTTAACCGTATAGCCTGTAATCCTGTAAATGGAATTGTATATGCTTCAATCGGAAATGGATTGAAAATTTCTTCAGATAATGGAAATACATGGACATCTGCAAGGGAATTAATTAGTACTGGTTCTACCATCCCATTATCAGCCAATAGTAAAGATGTTAAAACAGCTCCTGATGGTACAGTTATTGCTTCAGTTGGTAACAAACTTTATCTATCTGCAGACAGCGTTTTTAGTGATAAATCTAAAAATGGATTACCAACAAATTTATCTGGAAATAACGATAGGTTGGAAATAGCAGTTGCTCCTTCCAATTCTGATTATTTATATGCAGTTGTTGCAAAATCAGGTGCCTTGCTAAATATTTATCGTTCTTCGGATAAAGGTGCAAGCTGGACAATTATTGCTCCGGGTGGAAGTACATCTTTCGATTTATTTGGAGATAACAATCAGGGCTGGTATGATAATGTAATTGCTGTATTCCCAAATAATCCAAAGAAAATTGTAGTAGCCGGTATTGATTGCTGGAAAGGTGAGGAATATGTTAATGGAGCATTTTATGATTTTATTCAGATTACAGATAGAAATGAAACCGTTTCTGCTACAAATCCAACACCAAATCCAACTTACGCTCATGTTGATCATCATATTTGTACTTTCCATCCTACTAATCCAAACATTTTCTATTTAGGAACTGATGGCGGAATTTTTAAAACTACAAATGGAGGATTAACTTTTACTCCAATGAATAGGAATTATGCTGTAACCCAATTTTATGGGTTGGGTATAGGACCAGATGGTTCTGCAGTTGGTGGAACTCAGGATAATAGTAATCCTTATGTTCAGGGTATACAGCCTTATCCTAAAACAGCAAAAGTGCTTTGGAGCGGAGACGGTGGATGGGCTGCCATTTCACAAATTACAACTTCTTTGCCAACAAAGCAAAAAGCAATTTTTGTAACTGCTCAATATGCAAGTATGGCAAGATCATATAATAATGGTGTTGATTGGCAATACAAATCAAATTTCTTTACTGCACAAATGCAAAATCTTTTAGCTTCTTTTGTAACTCCTCTAACCATGTGGCAAACTGTTACCAATACTCAAATAAAGGATTCAGTTGACTATACCTCAGATTCTAATAACGATACTATTGGAAGAGTTGTTGCCGTTAGAAGTAAACAAATCGGATATCCATTCAATTATACATTAACTGCAAAACTTGATTCAGGTAAATCTGTAAAAGTGATGGATAGAGCTTTAAGTAGATTTTATGTTGGATTTTATGAAGCACTTTGGATGACTAACGAACCTCTTAATTTTACAAAAAAACCAAGTTGGTTTAAGCTTGCCAGTGTTCCTAATGAGTTGATTTCTACAATTACATGTTCAAAGGATGGAAATCATGTATATTTTAGTACAGGAAGTAAATTATACAGGGTTTCAAATTTATTAAATGCTGCTGATTCTGCACAATTAAATATTGATGCTTCAAATTATGCATTAAATGTTACCATGATTAAACAATTTTCAAACAGATCCATCACAAGTGTTTCTGTAGATCCAAATAATGCTGCAAATGTTGTTTTAACTTTAGGTAATTTTGGTGAAACTCAATTTGTTTTTGCTTCAAAAGATGCGTTAGGAGCTTCTCCAACATTTATAAACAAAACTGGTAGTGGATTACCTCCTGCACCTGTTTATTCTTCATTAATTGAAATGCAGAATAATGGCAGAATTTTAGTTGGTACTGAATTTGGAATTTATTCTGTTGAAAAAACAAGCTTTACCGATTTCTATAACAGCAATATTGTTTGGGCTGGAGATAATGTGGGAATGGACAGAGTTCCTGTTTTCCAAATCAGACAACAAACCATGAGTTTCCCTGATGAAGAAGTTTATACAAATGATAATGGTAATTTGATTTTATCTAAATATCCTGGTATTAAAAATACTGGAATAATTTATATTGCTACTCACGGTCGTGGTTTCTGGCAGGCAAAAGATTTCTCTCAGGTTGGAATTATTGAAAAACCAACTGTTGCTAAAACAGCAAAAATTGATATTTCTGTATATCCTAATCCAGTGGTTGATAATACTAATTTTAAATTTAATTTAAGTTCTGATGATAATGTTGTTATTTCTATTTATGATATGAGAGGCAATGTTGTTAAAACTATAAATTTAGGTAAGAAAACTACAGGTTCACACCTATTTAATTTCGATAGCAGCAATTTAAATAAAGGAACTTATTTAATTCAAATAATATCGGGTAATCAAAAAGCAACTTCAAAATTCATAAAATTTTAAGTTTCTTTTGATTATTATCATAAAAAAAAAGACCTTTGCAAAAAGGTCTTTTTTTTTATAATTAAAAATTCACAAAATGATATTGTTGAACATATTTAATTCAGGTTCAGATTTTTTTACTTGGGTAGGTTTGCCTTTCTTGATTTTTTTAGCCAGAATAACCGATCAAAGTATCGGAACAATCCGACTTATTTTTTTATCCAAAGGGTTTAGGAGGTTAGCTCCATTTATAGGTTTTTTTGAGTCGTTGATTTGGTTGCTGGCTATAAGGGAAATTCTCAATCATTTAGATAATTATATGTGTTTTATTGCCTATGCCGGAGGATTTGCCACTGGAAATTATATCGGAATGCTACTCGAGGAAAAAATATCTATTGGTACTGTTATTGTTCGCGTTATACCAAGACGTGAAACATCTCAATTGCTTAATTATCTTACAGAGAATAACTATGGTTTCACGGTTGTAGATGCTCAGGGAAGTAAAGGTGATGTGAAAATTATTTTTTGTATAATTAAACGTAAGGATTTAGAACATTTTATTTCATTGATAAAAACGTATAATCCCAATGCTTTTTATTCCATTGAAGATGTTAGAACTGTAAATGAAGGAATTTTCCGAAAAGGAAATAGGAGAGGGCAATATAATTTAAAAATGGATGCCCGTAAATCAAAATAATATTTTCATCTAATTGATTGGTTTACAACAAAATCATTCCATCTTTCATCGTAATTTTACGATCTGCCATATTGGCAAGTTCTTCGTTATGAGTTACTATTACAAAGGTTTGATTGAATTTGTTTCTTAAATCGAAAAAAAGTTTATGCAGTTCTTTTGCGTTTGTAGAATCCAGGTTTCCTGATGGTTCATCTGCAAAAATTACATCCGGTTGATTAATCAATGCTCTTGCTACTGCTATACGTTGCTGTTCACCGCCTGAAAGTTCGGTTGGTTTGTGTTCTGCTCTATCTTTCAGCCCCAGAAAATCAAGAATTTCCATTGCTTTTGAAATGGCTTCCTTTTGTTTAACCTTAGCTATAAAAGCAGGAATACAAATGTTTTCAATTGCTGTAAATTCGGGTAAAAGATGATGAAATTGAAATACAAAACCGATGTGTTTATTCCTGAAATCAGATAATTTTCTGTCGTTTAAACTGTTTATCAAAATATTGTTAATCTCAATTTGTCCTTTATCGGCTTTGTCGAGTGTTCCTATTATATGCAGCAATGTGGATTTTCCAGCTCCGGATGCACCTACAATAGATACTATTTCACCTTTTTCTATATGTAAATCAATGCCTTTTAATACATTCAGCTGTCCGTAAGATTTAAAAATTCCTTCTGCTTTTATCATAATGTTTTTTTTACAAAAATAGAGAAAAAAATCAAGTGTTATCTTATATTTGAGATGAAAATGATGGAAGATTGAAGTTAAAAATATATGAAGTAAGCCTTCAGAGAAGAAATGAAGCAATCAAAATATATTTTTCAGTTTTTTTTTATACTTCATCATTTTTTATTCTGAATTGCAAAATAGCTTAGATATGAAAATGTTTTGTTCACGGCTAAGCTATTCTTTTTATAAGATTTATTTTTTTAATTTATTGAAATAAAAATTCACAATAACTCTAAATCTTTTGCGGGCGTATCATGTTTTCGGGTAGTAATATATGGTCTAATTGTTCTTTTGATAATAAACCTTTTTTGAGTACCAATTCATAAACACTGAGATTATTCTCTAAAGCATCTTTAGCAATTTCTGTTGAGTTTTCGTAACCGATATAAGGATTTAAAGCTGTTACCAGACCAATGCTGTTTTCAACCATTTCCCTGCAATGTTTTTCATTGGCAGTAATTCCCAAAATACATCGATTACGTAAAGTGTCCATGCCATTTTTAAGCATTTCAATTGATTCGAAAATGCTTTGTACAATTACGGGTTCCATTACATTTAATTCAAGTTGTCCGGCTTCTGCTCCCAGTGTTACCGTAAGGTCATTTCCTATTACTTTAAAGGCAATCTGGTTTACAACTTCGGGAATTACCGGATTTACTTTACCCGGCATAATAGAAGATCCAGGTTGCATAGGTGGTAAATTGATTTCATTTAATCCGGTGCGTGGGCCTGATGATAATAAACGCAAATCGTTGCATATCTTTGATAATTTTACAGCCAATCGTTTTACGGCAGAAGAATATGTGATAAAAGGACCGGTATCGGAGGTAGCTTCTACCAGGTTGGTAGCTAATGATAAGTCGAGTCCCGAAATTTCGCGTAAGTGACGGGTTACTTTGGCTCCATAATCTGGATCGGCAGTAATACCGGTACCAATTGCGGTGGCTCCCATATTCATTTCGAGAAATAACCTGGAGTTTTCTTCCAATCGTTTTATTTCATGTTTTAATGAATCGGCAAATGCTGCAAATGTTTGTCCCAACGTCATTGGAACTGCATCTTGCAATTGTGTTCTTCCCATTTTTATAATATGCGCAAACTCATGGGATTTTGCATCTAACGCTTCTATCAAATCCCGAAGATAATCCACCAGACTGCGATTACTGTAAATGATTGCTATTCTTACTGCTGTTGGATAAGCATCATTTGTTGACTGTGAGAGATTTACATGATTATTGGGATGACAAAACTGATATTCACCTCTTTTGTGACCTAAGATTTCCAGTGAACGGTTGGCAATAACTTCATTGGCATTCATATTGGTAGAAGTTCCGGCTCCTCCTTGTATCATATCTACTACAAAATGATAATGCAGTTTGCCATCAATAATTTCCTGGCAGGACTTGATAATAGCATTTGCAATATCATCGGGTATCAGTTTCAGATTGTGATTGGCTTTTGCAGCTGCCATTTTT
The DNA here is from genome assembly GCA_903936865.1 of uncultured Bacteroidales bacterium. GTDB lineage: Bacteria > Bacteroidota > Bacteroidia > Bacteroidales > JACABE01 > JACABE01. Next base: position 7,330 of record CAIZXK010000025.1, read on the forward strand.
ACCATTGCAAGTGCTTCTATCAATTTGGGGTAAAAATTAAGTGTAACACCGCTGATGTTAAAGTTTTCGAGAGCTCTTAGTGTTTGAATCCCATAGTAATATTCGTCAGGAACATCACGATATCCCAATAAGTCGTGTTCCTGGCGGGTTCTTCCTGATTCGTATTGTGATGCCGAATTTATCATGTGATTATTTGCCTGACGCATCCTGCGTGAAATTACCTTAGCTATCTGCGAGAAAATTTTTAATGATATTTCTCCCGATTTTTTAAAGAAATCCTTTCCTATTGTAAGTAAAACAGATTCTTCCATCGTAATAGCATTGGTAGAGTGGGGTGCATCGTCGCTTAGTGTTCCTTCGCCAAGAAAATCATATTTGTTGAATAGGCAAAGTCGTTGTTTGCTTCCATAAGGTGATTTTTTATATAGTTCAACTTTGCCTTCAAAAATAATGAATATTCTCTGACGTTCACTGTTTTCTTTAAAGAGATGTGTGTTTTCTGCAATTCTGATTACTTCAATTTCATTGGAAATGGTAGCCAATTCATCTTCATTTAATAATCTGAAAAGCTCAATTTCCTTTATAAAGTTTTGTATTTCCGATTTGTTCATGATGTTCTTTTTTTATTGTAAATTATTGATACTGTATTTTCCCGATAAGTCTGCAATTGTTGAATCCATTGTATTTTCGGAGTTAATAAACAGTAGGTGGTGTTGTTTTTTTTACAGTAGCAAAATTACTGATTAGTTGTGCAGTAATTTCAAACTAACTTTAAAATAACATAATTTAGGAATGAGTTAACGTATAAGGTTTTTATTGCTATTATAATCAGTAAATTAAGTTTTTTATGATTGTAAAAATGATAGGTATATTTATGTCTTTTATATTAAATTTGCGACAAAACTTTACATCAATTTTATGTTATTTTCTTTAAGATATGTATTCAAGTTTGTACCTTTGCATAAATAATATTTTTATGCGTAAAATCAGATCACAAACCAAAGTTATTGCTACTTTAGGACCTGCATCATCTACCAAGGAAGTTTTGCTGGAAATGATAGAAGAAGGTGCCGATGTATTTCGTTTAAATTTCTCTCATTCAAATAAGGAAGAGCATAAGCGAATGATTACACTTATAAATGAGCTAAATAATGAATTGAATCTTAATATTGCCATTCTTGCCGATTTGCAAGGTCCGAAACTTAGAATTGGTGAAGTGGAAGACAATCATGTTGAGCTAATTGATGGTGAATTTGTAAATTTTGTAACTAACAAATGTTTGGGTACCAAGGAGCAGCTTTATATGAGCTATCAGGAATTTCCTGCTGATGTATCTATAGGTGATCTGATTCTGATTGATGATGGTAAAATTCAGCTCGAAGTTACCGAAACTAACCGCCAGGATACTGTTAAAGCAAGAGTAATTTATGGTGGAGTAGTTTCATCACGCAAGGGTGTTAATTTGCCAAATACCAAAATTTCGTTGCCCAGCATGACAGATGAAGATATTTCAAATGCTTTGTTTGCTATTGAAAACGATGTGGATTGGATTGCTTTGTCTTTTGTTAGATCTGCACATGACGTAATTGAACTTAAGAACCTGATAAAGCGTAAAAATGGAAAAGCTGCAGTAATTGCCAAAATAGAAAAGCCGGATGCACTTAACGATCTAGATAATATTATAAAGGAATCTGATGCCATTATGGTTGCACGTGGCGATCTGGGTGTTGAAATTTCATTTGACAGAGTTCCGCTTATTCAGAAACAAATTGTAAAGAAATGTATTGATAAAGCCAAACCAGTGATAATTGCCACTCAAATGATGGAAAGCATGATTACCAATTTTCGTCCTACTCGTGCTGAAGCAAATGATGTTGCCAATGCCGTTTTTGATGGTGCCGATGCGTTGATGCTTAGTGGCGAAACTTCGGTAGGCAAATATCCGGCTATTTGTATCCGTAGTATGCAGCAAATTATCGACTGGACTGAGAATAATGGTTTTCCATATAATAAGGAACATGCTCCCAAAGAAAAAACACTGGAGTTTTTGCCCGATTCCATTTGTTATCATGCCTGTAAAATGGCTTATCAGACCAAGGCAAAATCGATTGCTACATTTTCAAATTCGGGTTATACTGCTTATAAAATATCGAGTCATCGCCCGGAAGCTGATATTTTTGCTTTTACCGATAACAAAGCACTTATAAGACGTATGGCTTTGGTTTGGGGTGTCAGGGCTTTCTTTTGCAGAGAGTTTGATACCATTTCAGATGCCATACAATATACTATCGATTTCCTTAGAGAAAAGGAACTTATTGAACCCGATAATGTGATTGTACATGTTGGAAGTGTGCCATTGCAATCGAGAGGTTATACCAATATGATGAAAATCAGTTATACCTGATGATTTATTAAGTAATTGATTTCTCACAATCGATCAGTGTTTGTATAATTATATTCTGTTTATAATTTTATTAATATGGCTCAAAAAATAATAGAAAACAGTTTGTTTGAAAAGAGGGATTTCACTGCTAAGGATTTTGAAAGACGTGAATTTGATACATGTACCTTTAATAATTGCGAATTTACAAATGCAAAATTAATAGATGTAACTTTTACAGAATGCGTATTTGAGAATTGTAATTTCAGTATGGTTAAATTTGATAATACCGGTCTTAAGGATGTAAAATTCAGGAATTGTAAATTGCTGGGTTTGAATTTTAATGATTGCAATAAATTTCTCTTGCTGGTTGATTTTGCTGATTGTAATATTAATCTGGCTTCATTTTTCAAACTAAAACTAAAGAATACAAAGTTCAGGAATTGCAGTTTGCAGGAAGTCGATTTTGCTGAAGCTGATTTTACCAATTCCATATTTGAAAACTGCGATCTCAGCAAAGCTATTTTCGATAATACGATACTTGAAAAGGCTGATTTCCGCACTGCCAGCAATTATTCAATAGATCCGGAAAGCAACCGGATTAAGCGTGCAAGGTTTTCGGTTCTGGGTCTTACAGGTTTACTGGGCAAATATAATATTGAAGTGGAATAAACGGAATGGGATTTGTAAGTTGGGTAAAATCATTTTAATATTTTACTTTTTGTGATATAAAAAGAACGCTGATAACGCTGATCCTTAAAGGTAAACGCAGATTAATGCTGATCTTTAAATTTAGCAAAAATCCATTTTAATCCGCGTTTGCGGAACGTATCCGTGTTATCCGCGTTACAAAATGAATTCAGGATTAGGGAAGTTTTCTGAAATTTCTTTTTTTTCTTTGTCCTTTTTCCTTGACGAAAAAGTACCAAAAAGTCAAGACTGCAAATC
>CAIZXK010000026.1 GCA_903936865.1 uncultured Bacteroidales bacterium
AATTTCATTCCAAACAAGTAAAGACCTAAGGCTCCTAATGTAATCAAGATAAAAAATAAAAAATAAAAAATAAAAAATCATATGTATTCATAAATTATTAAAAGCATTGAGTTTAGATTTTGTAATTTCTATCACCAAATATGGAACTTCCTATTCTTAACATACTACTACCTTCCTCAATTGCAATTTGATAATCGCCTGACATTCCCATTGAGATTTCTTTAAAAGAATTGGTATTATTAAAATAATTATTTTTAAGCTCTCTGAAAATTTCTGCAAGTTGCTTAAATTCATTCCTGATAAGTTGTTCATTTTCAGTATAAGTAGCCATTCCCATTACACCAGCAATCCGAATATTATTCATATATTTATATGTATCCGAATTTAAAAGTGCCTTTGCTTCTTCTAAATCAAAGCCAAATTTTGACTCTTCTGTTGCAATATAAAACTGTAGCAAACAATCAATTATCCTGTTATTTCTCTTAGCTTCCTTATCGATTGATAAAAGCAATTTAGCACTATCAACACTATGAATTAAAGTTACAAAAGGAGAAATATATTTTATTTTGTTGGTTTGCAGATGTCCGATAAAATGCCATTGAATATCTTTAGGTAAATTTTGGTATTTTCCAGCCATTTCCTGAGCTTTATTTTCACCAAAAACTCTTTGCCCAGAATTGTAAGCTTCCAGAATATCAATTTCAGGTTTGGTCTTTGAAACTGCACTCAACTGAACATGAGAAGGAATTAAATTTTTTATTTTTTCAAGATTGTATTTTATTTCCATGATAAATATTTTAAACAAAATTTGAGATAAATAAAACTATGACTTCAAAGCTAAATTAAATTTCCTCCAATAAAAAATATTATTTTAAAATATCCTTTATAAAAAAAAACAATAATCATAATACTTTCATACAAAAAAACTCAATATATATCTTTCCATTAACAATTAGATTTGAAGTAATTGTGTGTATTTTTAAACATAAAATTGTTATAAATTTACCAACCTGTATTAAAATAACCTCTTCCAAAAGGTAAATTTGATTCAAAAAAAGGATTATTACTAAAGACACTTACCGGACTACGTCCTTTAATACTGATAAAATCAGCACTCATATAAAAATTATCGGTAATTTTCAAATCAAATCCGACTTGGTTATAACCGAAGTTATCAAATTGTGAATTCTTTTGAGGAACTTCATTAAAAGTTGTAGCACGTAGTCGTATGTTGCTATTTAATTTATAATCACCTGATAAATAAACAAAAGCTCTCGTAAAGTTAGTATTTGAATTAATTTCTTGATTTTCATAATTAAAACTATTTATAGTATAATTTTCATTTAAATACATACTTCCTAAATGCAAATTAAGTTTAGGATTAACCTTGTATGTTAATTCCGGTGCAATCCATTTAGAAAAGAAAGTATTATTGTCAAATGAAGTAACACTTGCACCCATCGAAAAATGAAATTGAGTTTTATTCAAGTTAAAGTTTGAAATTTTATGCTCTTTAGAATAAAAGATACTATCATTCCTAAAATCTGATCTTAGATTTTGTGATAATAAAGTATTAATTAACAATACATTAAAAACAATAAAGGCTATTTTTTTCATTTTATAATTATTTTAT
>CAIZXK010000027.1 GCA_903936865.1 uncultured Bacteroidales bacterium
AATGCAAAAGTAATATGTATGTACATATATATATTGAAATTAACTATTATTTAACGTGTATAAAAAAGTTGAAATTGCAAATTAATATAAAACCAAGACTTTAATAAAATATAAGTGATATTTGGTTTTTTTATATGCTTTGTATCAGCTTATTAATAAATTCATCATCAGTCAAATTAGGTAATGTAATTTTTAAGTTGGGTTCAACTTCCATAGCTCTTTTAATTGCAAATATCGCTTCTTTGTTTCTTGCCCAGCTTCTTCTCGAAATTCCATTGTTTACATCCCAAAAAAGCATATTTTTAAGTCTTCTTTCAGCATCGGCAGATCCATCAAGCAGCATTCCAAAACCACCATTAATTACTTCGCCCCAGCCAACTCCACCTCCATTATGAATTGAAACCCAGGTTGCACCCCGGAAAGAATCACCAATTACATTTTGAATTGCCATATCGGCAGTAAAACTTGATCCATCATAAATATTAGAGGTTTCCCGATAAGGAGAATCTGTTCCGGAAACATCATGATGATCGCGACCTAATACAATTGGAGCTGAAATTTCATTATTTTTGATAGCATTATTAAATGCTTCTGCAATTTTAATTCTTCCTTCAGCATCCGCATACAATATACGAGCTTGAGAACCAACAACTAATTTATTAGCTTTTGCTCCTTTAATCCATTGAATATTATCCCGCATTTGCTGTTGAATCTCTATTGGAGAATCAACTGCCATCTCTTCCATAACTTCCATTGCAATTAAATCACTTTTATCCAGATCTTCTGATTTTCCTGATGTACATACCCAGCGGAAAGGTCCAAAACCGTAATCAAAACACATTGGTCCCATTATATCCTGAACATAAGATGGATATTTGAATGTACCATCATCTTTCATAACATCTGCACCAGCTCTGCCCGATTCCAGCAAGAAGGCATTACCATAATCAAAGAAATACATTCCTTTGGCTGTTAGTTTATTAATAGCATTTATTTGTCGTTTTAAGGATTCATGAACTTTTTCTTTAAAAAGTAAGGGCTTTTCGGCCATTAATTTATTTGATTCTTCAAATGTCAATCCAACGGGATAATAACCACCAGCCCAAGGATTATGTAAAGATGTTTGATCTGAACCCAACTCAACAGCAATATTCTGTTCAACCAGTTTCTCCCATAAATCTACTATATTTCCTTGATAGGCAATAGAAACCACTTCCTTTCCTGTTTTTGCTTTTATTATTCTTTCAATTAATAAATCTAAATTGTCAAAAACTTCATCAACCCAGCCTTGTGAGTGACGGGTATATGTGGCTTTTGGATTAATTTCAGCAACTATTCCAACACAACCTGCTATAACAGCGGCTTTTGGCTGAGCTCCCGACATTCCTCCCAAACCAGAAGTTACAAAGAGTTTTCCAGCTAATCCTTCATTTTCCTTTTGAATTTTTCTACCAGCATTTAATACTGTAATTGTTGTTCCATGTACAATTCCCTGAGGTCCAATATACATATACGAACCAGCTGTCATTTGGCCGTATTGCGATACACCCAATGCATTAAATTTTTCCCAATCGTCAGGTTTTGAGTAATTTGGAATAACCATTCCGTTGGTAACCACAACACGTGGAGCCTCTTTATGCGAAGGAAATAGTCCCATTGGATGCCCGGAATACATAGCGAGTGTCTGCTCTTCTGTTATTTCCGAGAGATATTTCATGGTTAGTAAATATTGTGCCCAATTTTGAAAAACAGCTCCATTTCCTCCATAAGTTATTAGTTCATGAGGATGCTGAGCAACTGCATTATCCAGATTATTATGAATCATCAGCATAATGGCTGCAGCTTGTTTTGTTTTGCTGGGATAATCTTCAATATGACGAGCAAAAAGTTTATAATCAGGACGAAAACGGTACATGTATATTCTTCCGTAATCATTTAATTCCTGCAAAAATTCAGGAGCTAATACTGCATGATACTTTGAATCAAAATATCTTAACGCATTTTTTAAAGCTAATTTTTTTTCTTCTTTGTTTAAAATATCTTTACGCTTTGGTGCATGATTTATGGATGAATCCCAAATTTTTGGTTCGGGTAATATATCAGGAATACCCTGTTTTATAGCTTGCTGAAATTCTTTCAGTTCCATGATTATTTTATTTTTATTAAGTTTAAATGTTTTTGTAACTAATTTTTTCCGCCAAAAATATTTATTTTCACATATCTTTGAGGATGCAAACGTAAGTCCAGTAATAAAAGGTCAAGATTTTTTGCAGATGATTGCAGGTTATTGTATAATGAATCATTATTAATCAACATCCCTAAACTTCCTTCTCCTTTATTTATTTTATTCATAATTGAAGCTGCTTCAGCTAAGGTTTTATTTGTATTGTTGATGGTTTCATTTATTCTTGATTTAGCCAGTGTGTCACTTAAAGCAGAAAAGTTAGAGATTATATTGCTGATTTTGTCATTGTTATTCCTAATGTTGTGCGAAATAGATTCAAAATTATATATAATCTGTGATAATCTGTTACGTTGTCCGGAGACCAATGTATCAACATTGAAAGTTAGATTTTTAATATTATCCAATGAGATTTTAATATTTTCAAAGCTATATGATAAATTTTTACGGGTGTTTTCGTTGAAAACCAATTTGATAGCAATTAAAACAGAGTCGAAGGAGCTCATTAGTTCTTCTGCTTTTAATTTCAATGGTATTACCTGACGGTTGATTTCTTCCTTCAAATCTGCTTCAACTTCGGATCTTAGTACATTCCCATTAGATAAAAAATCAGTAGAGTTTCCCATGATAATCTGTATGGCTTTTGATCCCATTAGATCAGAACTGTAGATTTTGGCAATGGAATTCTTAGGAATTTTCAGCTTTGAATTAAAAACTAAGGTAACTCTTACATCAGAAGAGTTATAGCTAACAAATTCAACATTTTTTACATATCCTACTTTAATTCCACTGATATAAATTGGATTAGATGAAACCAATCCATCCACCTTTTTATAGAATGCAAAACATGTTTTTTCCTGAAGAAATATATCTCTGCTCTTCAGAAAATTAACGCCCCATATAAATACAAACAACGTTATTATAATAATACCGCCGAGTTTTATTTCTTTTGTCAGTTTTAATTCTTTTATTAGTTTCAACTTTTTATTTTTTTTTACAAACCTACGTTATTTTTTATAAATGGCAAATAAAAACAAAAAATAATTCATAAAGTACTTATTGTTTTGATTTTAGAATTTTAACTGCTTCTGCAGCAGTAATTCTTTCATTATTTAAAAAGGCAACCACAAAAGCATCTTTAAATCCTTTTTCCTGCATCTTTAATAATAATTTGTTTGCATCCTTTAATGAAGATTCATGACCAAGAGTATATTTGTATAATCCATTGTGTGAATAAACTTTAACAATACCTAAACTAAGAATTTCTTTATCAGTTATGGTTTTTTCAACATTAGAAGTAGCAAACTGAACTCTAAAATGGATTTCGGATTCATTTGATATAATACTATCTTTTTTTATTTCATTTTCCAGATTTGATTTAGAATTCTGATTTTCGGTTTCTGATTTTTGTGTGTAAACCTGAGCCTGATTGTTAAAACCTTCTATTTTGTATTTATACTCTTTAAATGCCTCAAATATAGATAAAACAATATTGGATTTCCCTTTTTCAGAATTGAGATATTCTTCCTCATTCGGATTGCTGATAAAACCAGATTCAACAAGAATAGCAGGCATTGCCGTTTTATAAAGTACTAGAAAACCTGCTTGTTCAACTCCACGATCTTTTGCAACTATCCTTTTCATAAATTGCTTTTGTATTTTAGCGGATAAATCAAGACTTTGCTCCAGATAAGCATTTTGATAAAGCGAAAAAATGATGTTAGCTTCAGGTGAATTCGGGTCAAAACCATCATAAGAGGTTTTGTAGTTATCTTCTAATAAAATTGCTGCATTTTCTTTTTTGGCAACTTCAAGGTTTGCCTGACTTTTATGAAGCCCCATTACAAATGTGCTGAATCCGCTTACAGCTTTATTTTCAACTGCATTTACATGAAGCGAAATAAATAAATCAGCATGAATTTCGTTTGCAATTTGGGCTCTGCGATATAATTCAATAAATTCATCTGTTTTTCTGGTATAAATTACTTTAACATCAGAAAAATTTGATTCTATCATTTTCCCAAGTTTTAATGCTAAAGTTAATACGATGTCTTTTTCCTGAGATTTTGCTCCTACAGCTCCTGGATCATGACCTCCATGTCCGGCATCAATCACAACAATATTCAGTTTGCCATTTTTTATTGGTTTTCCTGAAAAAGCATTGATATTCAGTAATAAAAAACATAATAGTAAAAATCCCAATTTTCTATTTTCAAATTTCATTATTTCTTAAACCATTTTGTTAAAAAATTATAATTGTTGTCCATTCATACCACAAATAATGAATATTTTATTCAATATTGCAATGAATAGCTTAATTTTGCTTTTAAATTTTTACAAAAGTAACATTTTTACAAAAATATTCAAACTTAAATTGACTTTAAATTTGTTGATCATTCGGATATATTCTTTTATTTTTACAGTCCTATTCTTGATTTTGTGGACTTTACAACCTGTTTTTGCTCAAAATCAAGTTGTAAATTTAAATAACAATTCTGATAGTATAAAATTTAATGGTAATGACAGTTTGTTAATAAGTAATGATACTGTCTTTATAAATCCCAGTACATCAGATACGATTAAAAAGAAAAAGTCAAATCCTATTGAAGCAAAAGTTGTTTATAAATCAACAGATTCTCTGAGATTTAATATTAGAAATAAAAAAGTTTTTCTTTTCAGTAAAGCTGAAGTTTCCTATCAGCAAATCAATTTAAAATCCGATTATGTTGATATGAACTTTACAAAAAATGAGGTATTTGCAAAAGGAGTTGCAGACTCAAATGGAATTTTTGAAGGGAATCCCGTTTTTAAGGAAGGAGAAAAAAGTTTTGATGCAAAAGAATTATTATATAATTTCAATTCTAAAAAAGGTCTCATTAAGCATGTAATCACCAAAGAAAGTGAAGGTTATGTTCATGGTGAGCAAGTTAAAAAAATGGCTGATGATATTACTTATATCAGACATGGTAGTTTTACAACATGTGATTTAGAGCACCCACACTTCGATATTCGATTTGGTAAAGCTAAAGTAATTCCTGATAAAAAAATAGTTACCGGACCTGCATTTCTTTATTTAGAAGATATTCCTACCCCATTGTTTGTACCTTTGGGATATTTTCCCAATACAAAAAATCAATCTTCAGGAATATTGTTTCCAACTTATGGGGAATCACCTAATAGAGGTTTTTTCTTTGAAAATGGTGGTTATTATTTTGCTCTAAGTGATTATATAGATTTAGCTCTAAGGGGTGATATTTATACCCGCGGAAGTTGGGCACTCAGGTCTAATTCCAATTATAACAGACGTTATAAATATAATGGAAGTTTTTCATTGGATTATGCATCTAATAGATATGGGGAAGAGAATACTCCTGATTATTCTAAAAGTACAGACTTTTCGCTTAGATGGTCTCATAATCAGGATCCCAAAGCACATCCAACCAGTAGGTTTTCAACAAATGTTAACCTTGTAAGTAGTAATTATAATCAATTTTCAACAAACGCATCTGATTTTTTGACAAATACAACAAATTCAAGTATTTCCTATTCAACGAGTTTTGGTGGAAACTACTTTTTAACTGTTGATTTGGGCGAAAGTTATAATAATAATACCCGGATTATTGACTTAAATCTACCAACTATTGCATTGAATGTAAATAGGTTTTATCCTTTTCGCAAGAAAAATCAAACGGGTGATCTTAGCTGGTACGAAAATATAAGTATTAATTATGCATTGAATGCTCAAAACAAGATTAATACACATGATAGTTTGTTATTTACACAAACAATGGTTGATAAAATGCAAAATGGAATAAGACATTCAATTCCAATAAGTAGTAGTATAAAAATATTAAATTATTTTACCTTAACCAATTCAATAAATATTGGCGAAAGATGGTATTTTAAAACAGTTCACAAGGAATGGATTTACGATTCTCTTTATACGGCAACAGACACTGTTTTTGGGTATGAAAAAGTTACTGATGATAAAGGGTTTGCAAGAGCTATGGATTTTGTTGTAAGTTCATCATTAAGTACCCGCTTTTATGGTATGTTGCAATTAAAAAAAGGACCGGTAAGGGCTTTACGTCATGTAGTTTCTCCAAGTGTAAGCTTTTCGTGGCGCCCGGATTTTGGTGAGCCTCAATGGGGTTATTTTGATTCTTATATTAATGGTAACACTGGTAAGGAAATAAAGTATTCGAGATTTGAAAACTCATTATATGGCGGCCCACCAGATGGAAAATATGGTAATATTGCTTTTTCTGTTGGAAATAATCTGGAAATGAAAGTGCGTTCAAAAAAAGATACCATTACTGGAATGAAAAAGATTATATTGATTGAAAATTTTTCATTATCAACATCTTATAATCTCTCTTTAGATTCATTAAATTGGGCTCCAATTTCAATGAGTGGAAGAACAACCTTGCTTAAAAACATTTCCTTAAATTATAGCTCGGTATGGGATCCTTATGTAAAAAATACAAATGGTAGCCGTCTTAATCAATATGAATGGGATATAAATAAAAGGTTGCTTCGATTGGATAATACACAGTGGAATGTGGGTTTAAATTTAAATTTAAATCCTTCTACATTTAAAAAGAAATTACAAGCTACAACAAACCAAGACGTTTTGCCAAAACCTATATCACAAAGTCCTGTATCCAATATCAATGAAACTTTAGGAGAACATGTTGATTTTAATATTCCCTGGAATTTAAATATTTCTTATACCTTTAATTATTCAAGTGTATATGATGCTAAATTCATTAATTATGATAAAAACTATATTCAAACTCTTTCTTTTTCAGGAGATATAAATCTTACTTCCAAATGGAAGTTTGGTTTTAGGTCTGGTTATGATTTTGAACTTAAAGATTTCTCATATACTTCGTTCGATATCTATCGTGATTTGCATTGCTGGGAAATGAGATTCAACTGGATACCTTTTGGTTTCCGACAGAGCTGGAGTTTTACCATTAATGTAAAAGCTACAGTTTTGAAAGATTTGAAATGGGACAAAAAGAAAGATTTCAGGGATAGAGTTCAATAATACATTAAAATTATATAGTATGGGAATCAATTTCTTTCTGTAAGGATGTTTTTGTTATTTAATAACAATAAGTTATAAAATATAAAAAGAGGTTTGCTATTAAGTAAACCTCTTTTTTTATTTAAATTTATTTTACTATAAATTAAATGTTTTTTTGATTTTATCAACATAGTCGAGATTTTCCCATGCAAAAAACTCAACAGTTTTATAATTACGGTCTTTACCATCAATATTTCTGGTAACAGTAGAACTATCTTTATAATAAACTTCTACTTCTTCTTTGCGGTAATCTCTTCCGAAATGTCCGTAGCTAGCTGTTGGATGGAAAATTGGATTTTTCAAACCAAATCTTTTAACTATGGCATAAGGACGCATATCGAAAATATTTTCAAGTTCTTTTGAGATTTGTCCATCGGTTAGTTTTTTCCCATTTGCGTCTTTTAACCTGGAAGTTCCGTAAGTATTCAGATACAAACCAACTGGTTGTGCAACTCCAATAGCATAAGCTACCTGAACTAAAACTTCGTCGGCAACACCAGCAGCTACTAAATTTTTTGCAATATGACGGGTTGCATAAGCTGCTGAACGATCAACTTTTGAAGAATCTTTTCCGGAAAAAGCACCTCCACCATGAGCACCTTTGCCACCATAAGTGTCAACTATGATTTTACGTCCGGTAAGACCTGTATCACCGTGAGGACCACCTATAACAAATTTTCCTGTTGGATTAACATGTAAAATAAAATCACCTTTAAGCATACGTTTTACTTTTTCAGGCAAAGTATTTACTTTTCTAACTCTTGGAATTAAAACAGTCACTACGTCATTTTTAATTACTTCCAACATTTTTTCTTCAGTATCGAAATCATCATGTTGAGTTGAAATTACGATAGTTTCAATTCTTTCGGCAACGCCTTTATCATTATAAGCAATGGTAACCTGAGATTTGGCATCAGGACGCAAGTATTTCATTTTCTTGCCTTCACGACGTATTTCTGCTAATTCCTGCAACAAAACATGAGCCAGTTCAATTGGCATTGGCATGTAATTATCCATTTCCTTGCAGGCATAGCCAAACATCATTCCCTGATCTCCTGCTCCTTGATCTTCTTCATTTTTGCGTTCAACGCCTTGGTTGATATCACTCGATTGTTCGTGAATAGTAGAAATAACACCGCAAGAATCGGCATCAAAACGATATTCGGCTTTAGTATAACCTATTTTGCGAATCGCTTCACGAGCCACACCTTGAATATCAATATATTCTTTTGTTTTTACTTCTCCACTACAAACAGTTAGGCCTGTGGTAACTAATGTTTCACACGCTACTTTTGATTCAGGATCATGACGTAAAAATTCATCTAACAATGCATCTGATATTTGATCAGCAACTTTGTCCGGATGTCCTTCCGAAACAGATTCGGATGTAAATAAATATCCCATTTTATAATTTTTTAAAATATAACTTATTGATTAATAAAATGAAAATTGTGATTGAAGGTAGGAATAACTATTGCTTTAGCATTTTTTCCAGTGGTTGCAATCAATCAAATTTTTCCACGTCTGCAAAATTAATATTTTTTTGTAATTTAAATCAAATTTAAATTATTTTTTTGTTAGTTGTTGAAAAACTTTTTCCAGTTTTTCTTCTTCTTTATAAATGGTTAGTATTGTTAATCCATTCTTTGCAGCGAATTTTGAAATATCTGGTCTTATATCTTTTTGGTCTTCACTTTCAATTTCCCAAACATTATCTTTACTATTTCTTACTTTTGAAACACCTGCAATCGACATTAAAGAAGTTTGATTAACAGGATGATCAAATTCAACGGTTATAATTATTTTACCATAAATTTGCTTTGATAATTTCTCAGTTGAATCATCCGCTACAATTTTTCCATGATTTATTATGATTGCTCTTTTACAGATTGCTTCTACTTCTTGCATGATGTGAGTAGAAAGCATAATCGTTTTCTTTTGTCCTATTTTAAGTATGAGATTTCTGATTTCAACAATTTGGTTTGGATCCAAACCCGAAGTAGGTTCGTCAAGGATAAGAACTTCAGGGTCATGGATTAAAGCTTGTGCTAAACCAACACGTTGGCGGTATCCCTTGGATAAAGCACCTATTTTCTTTTTTCTCTCATCTTCCAACCCGGTTATATCTATCATCAGATTAACTCTTTCGTTAGTTTTATTTCCTAATTTATGAATTCCGGCTATAAACTCAAGGTATTCTTTTACATACATATCCAGATAAAGTGGATTGTTTTCAGGTAAATAACCTATGATTTTCTTTACCTCTATAGATTGAGAAATAACATCATGGTTATTTACACTTAATTTCCCTGAAGTTGGAGGAATAAAACAGGTAATAATTTTCATTAAAGTTGATTTTCCAGCTCCATTTGGACCTAATAATCCAAC
>CAIZXK010000028.1 GCA_903936865.1 uncultured Bacteroidales bacterium
ATAACTCATACCCCAACCTAAAATGCCCGTTTTTAAAAAATTGGTGTTTTCTTAGTGGCACTAATTAGTATTTAAATTAATATTAATTTTACATTAAATTTAAATACAATTTGTTTATGGGAAAAAAGGAAAAATTTCTTGGTTTTATATTCCTAGCTATACTATATATGTATCCATTACCTATAGTTGCCCAGCAATGGGGCGAATATACGCTTTACAGCATTTCAAACTCCACCAATGCTTACCTTATCGATACCAATGGCACTACTTATCATACATGGACATTTCCATCAACGGCCAAAACAGGTTATTCATCTTATTTAATGCCTGGTGGAACTTTAGTTAGAACCGTTGCCAAAACCGGCAATTCATTATCGGGTGGTGGAATGACGGGAAGGGTACAAAAAGTGGATTACAATGGAACGGTAATATGGGATTATACCCATTCTTCGGCAAGCTATTGCCTTCATCACGATATATGTCCGTTGCCCAATGGTAATGTGCTGATGATATCCTACGAAGTTAAAACAGCAGCAAATGCCACACAGGCAGGAAGTTCCCAAAACATTGTAATGTGGTCTGAAAAAATAATAGAAGTTCAGCCTACAGGAGCAACTACAGGCAATATTGTATGGGAATGGCATTTATGGGATCATTTGTGTCAGAATGTAAATTCAACCAAAGATAATTATGTAACTTCAATTGTTCAGAATCCGCAATTGATTAATATTAACTACAAAAACACAAAAGACTGGATTCACATGAATGGTATTGATTACAATGCCACATTAAACCAGATTGTAGTCAGCTCGCATAACCTGAACGAAGTATGGGTGATCGATCATAGTACAACTACCGCAGAGGCTGCATCGCATAGTGGTGGAAATTCAGGAAAAGGCGGCGATATCCTTTATCGCTGGGGAAATCCGACTGCCTATGGAGCAAGTGGTACTACCATTTTCAATGTGGTGCACGATGCACACTGGATTCCTTACGATTGTCCCAGAGGTGGTTCGTTAGCTGCTTTTAACAACAAAGGCGGAACCGGTTCAAAAACCGCAATCGATATATTTAATCCTCCCTTAAATGTATACAATTATGATTTAATTTTAGGTTCTGCATATACCCCGAGTGCTTCAAACTGGAGGCACACAAGTACATCAAGCACAACCAACGAAGGAAACTCTCAGCTGCTACCCAATGGTAATCTGCTGGTTTGTATCGCTATGTCTGGTTATATGTATGAAATTGATTCAAATCAAAATATACTATGGACAAAGACTGTTACCGGAACAGTTGCTCAGGCATTCAGATATACAAGAGATTATGTGCTGGGAACCATGTCGGTAACTGCCAATGCCAGCAATCCTGCCATTTGTTCTGGAGATTCAACACAATTGAATGCGACAGCTACTACAGCTGGAACATACACTTACAGCTGGACTTCCAATCCCGCTGGATTTACATCTGCATTGCAAAATCCATTCGTTACCCCAACCATTAATACAACATATACCGTAACAATGTCAGATGGTACTAATTCTGCAAACTCTTCCGTAAACATTATTGTTAATCAACTACCCACTACGCCGGTTATTACACTAATTGGAAATGTGTTAAGTTCAACTTCAGCCGCGGCATATCAATGGTATCTGAACAATGCAATAATTCCGGGAGCAACTTCACAGAATTATATTCCTTTGCAGAATGGTAATTATCAGGTAATCATTACAAATGCTGGTGGTTGCAAATCCACACTATCTGCTGTATATGCTGTTTCAAATACCGGAATTACGATGCTTCAAAATCAATCATTCACTCTTTATCCCAATCCTACCGATGGTATAATTAATATAAAGGATATAAATGAATACAATGATTTTATAGTAATGGTTATTGATATCACCGGGAAAAAGTGTTTTGAAAAAGCAAATGAAAAACAAATAGATCTGTCAACTCTTGATAATGGAATGTATTTTTTAGAGATATTTTCGCAGAATAGAAAAGTATATTCAACTAAAATAAGCTTAAATAAATAATTGGAAAAATGAAAAACATAAGCATTTTTTTTATAATACTCTTGATATCAACAGCAGCCATTGCCAAAAAAGTAAAATTTGCAGTCGATTTAAGCGGGCTAACAGTTAATCCGTTGGGAGTACATGTGGCTGGCAATTTTCAGGTATTGGCAGGTTTTGGAACCGATGACTGGATTTCGAATACAACGCCTTTAAGCCAGGAAGGTTCATCCAATATTTACAGTATTATTGTTGATATTCCAGCTTTTGCCAGCTATGAATTTAAATTTATAAATGGAGACCAATGGTACGATTCAGAGTTTGTACCTCAGGAATCAAGGGTTGAAAATCCGATAAACGATAACCGCTGGATTTATGTTGATTCAACAGCAAATGATACTACTTATTCAGGGGCTATTTTATTTGGAGGCAATGCTCCACTGGGAAAATTTCTCCTAAGGTTTAGTGTTGATCTCCAGAATGAAACTGTAAGTTCGGCCGCTGTGCATGTTGCCGGTGATTTTACCACAACGCCATGGATTCCAACTGCAAACAGAATGTATAATCATAAGAATAAGGTCTTTGAATTAATCGCTTATGTGGATAGTGCTAGTTATCAATATAAATTTTATAATGGGAATACAGCAAACAGCTCCGAAATTGTTCCTGCAGCCTGTGCAAATAATGGTAACAGGAATATTTTGGTTCAAAAAGATACCGTAATTGATATTGTTTGTTATTCTCAATGCACAGCTTGTAGCAATGGTATCAAAACCAATCAGAATGAAAGTGCACTGAAAATTTATCCAAATCCTGCTAATTCTTATACTACTATTTCACTAAGTGAAAATACAACTATAAATACTATTTCTTTATTTAACATTACCGGCAGCTTGATATGTAAATTCGATAAGATAAATCAGTCTGTTTTTAAACTAGAAAAAAACAATTTACCTTCAGGTTTGTATTTTGTAAAAATCCAGACAGAAAACCAAACGGTAACTAAACAATTACTCTTTAATTAACTTATGGTCCCCTATAATTAAACGTTTAATTATAGGGGGTTTTATTAAATAATTATCTTGATGAAATTATCCATTTCCTTTAGAATTCTATTTGCAATACCCTTATTTGTAAGTTTTTCTACAAATGCTCAGCAAAATTTTTATGATATAAATACCGTTCAGAAAATTGAAGTTTTTTTATCTCAATATAACTGGGATTATCGAATGGACACTGCAAAATATGGTTCAGAAACCTATTTGATGGCTGATTCGGTTCTGGTAAATGGTGTTTTGTTCGACAGCACAGGTATTAAATACAAAGGAAACAGTTCGTTTGACTCTACATTGATAAAAAATCCAATTCATATTGCTTTGGATGAATTTAAAAATCAAGCTTATCAAAATTATACCGATATCAAACTCAGCAATTGCTATCAGGATCCTTCGATGATAAGGGAAGTTTTATCTTATAAAATTCTTGGGAATTATATGCACTGTCCGAAATCCAATTTTGCCGGATTGTATATAAATGGTTCATACATCGGATTGTATTCAAATGATGAGAATGTAAACAAAACTTTTTGTTCCAATCATTTTAATTCATCTCAAAATACGTTTATAAAATGCAACCCGATAGTATTGCCTGGCCCAACTACCAAAAGCAATCTGAAATACCTGGGTTCCGATAGTTTATTGTATTCTGATTATTATGAAATTAAATCGAATTCGGGTTGGAATGATTTGGTAACTCTTTGCGATTCAACAACCAATAACCAGAATAGCCTGGCAAATGTCTTTAATCTGGATAGAGTGTTGTGGATGATGGCATTTAATAATGTAATGGTTAATCTGGATAGTTATTCAGGGGTGTTTTGTCAGAATTATTACTTGTATAAAGACAATTCGGGCAGATACAATCCAATAATCTGGGATTTGAATATGTCGTTTGGTGGTTTTCCATTTACAGGAAACGGAACTACAGGTATGGGAAGTTTAACAATTGCAAATATGCAGCAATTAGCCTTAAATTTGCACAGTACAGATGTAAACTGGCCACTGATTAAAGCAGTTATGAATAATTCATTGTTTAAACGGATGTATATAGCTCATGCCAAAACTATTGTTAATGATTTTTTTGCAAACAACCTGTATCTGGGAATGGCTGCACAATTACAGGCAATAATTGATACGTCTGTTTTAAATGATCCGAATAAGCAATTTACCTATTCACAATTTCAAAATGCGATGAATACCAGTATAAGTACAGGTAGTTACAGTGTTCCTGGTATTTCTACTTTAATGAGCAGCAGACTCTCTTATCTGCAATCAACTGCTGATTTTATACAAAGTCAGCCAGTAATAACAAATGTAATACCTAATGCAACATTGCCTGCAATAAATTCAAACATTACAATAACTGCCAATATCTCAGGTGCTACTGTAGTTTATCTGAATTACAGATTTGATGAGATGTCGGCCTTTCAGAAACTTATAATGTATGATGATGGCTTGCATAATGATGGTATTGCGAATGATAACGTTTTTGGAGTATCGTTTCAGATACAATCTTTTATAACCCAGTACTATATTTATGCAGAAAATGCAAATGCTGGAATGTTTTCACCCGAACGCGCCGAACATGAATTTTATACATTACAAGCAAATGTTCCTGTTTTAAATGCAGGTGATATTGCAATCAATGAATTTCTGGCTTCCAACAAAACCAATACTACCAACGAATCAGGTGCTTTTTCCGATTGGATTGAATTGTACAATACAACCAATAATGTTGTTGATTTATACGGATGCTTTCTTTCTGATAATTTTTCGAATCCAACAAAATTTACATTCCCTGCAAATTCTATAATACAACCATATAGCTATATTATTATCTGGGCGGATGATGTTGCTTCCACATCACAATACCTGCATGCAAATTTTAAACTTTCAATATCGGGTGAGCAGTTGATTTTGAGCAATGCAGCGGGAACAATAATAGACAGTTTAAGCTATGGCATTCAGACTGATGATGTTTCTTTTGGCAGGTGTCCAAATGGAAGTGGTGCTTTTGATTTACAATTACCTCCAACATTTAAAGCAAGCAATTGCGATGTTGGAATTGATAAAAATTCAGGAAAAGAAGAAATGTTTTTAATCTATCCAAATCCGGCAAGCAAATCATTTACTATTAATATTTCTGATGATATAGATGACAATCTTCAGATTTATAATATTACGGGACAATGTGTAATGAAATTAAAGTTAATATCAAACCAAACTAAAATTGATAGTGAAAATTTTCAAAATGGGATTTATTTTGTTAAGTATCATAATAAACTAAAGAAATTGATTATTCAAAAATAAAATGTAAGTTTAATTTAAAAAATATTGTTGTGTTTATATTAATTCTTACCTATACTA
>CAIZXK010000029.1 GCA_903936865.1 uncultured Bacteroidales bacterium
AGTAAGTATAAATACAAATCCCATTATCATTATTGGGTAAATCCATGTTTTGTTTTTGTTTTTCATAGTTGTTTTATTTTAATGATTAAATAGAATCCTTTATACATCGAACAGAAAATCCGTTACCAGTAAAACCTCCAATCCTATATACTTCTTTTGTGGACGATCCTACACTTCTGTAAAAGTAATCACAACTACTGTTTTTGGTTGAACTCCACCAGTAGCCATAATAGCCAGGGAGATTAAATGAACCATCGTGCCCGTTTCGGAAACCACCGGGAAGAGCAGTAAAGCCCGAAGTATCTTTTACAGCAGTATCGAGAGGAGCTTGCCAATGATCCAACCCAATTTCTTTCATATTCTGACCAGCCACTGCTTGACCACCCATATTGGTTGTAAGTACAGTCCATTCAGTATCGGAAGGTATATGCCAGCCTAAAGGACAAATCAAACGTGAATCAACAATTGCATATAAATTATAAAGCCTTCCATAAATAGAACTATATGCAGACGTATTATTATAATCACAATATGCAGCAGTTGTAATATTTTGCCATGAGGTTGCCTCTGTAATATTTGGTATGGGATCACCATTTCTGTAATGAGTAACTTTCAGATTTTCTGCCATCCATGTTTGTTCATGTATCGTATTTTTGGCTATAACTATTGTTTTATAAACATTCCCATCAACATCAGTCAACGTTCCGAAACTAAGATTGTTATTAAAGACAATATTCTTCGTAGAAGGAAGAAGCGTTGCTTTACTACTTTCCTCATTTTTATTACAACTAGCTATAAGAATTAATCCAAATCCCATTATCATTAATGGGTAAATCCATGTTTTGTTTTTGTATTTCATATTCTTAAATTTAAAATTAAATATATTTTTTTTCGACCAATTCTTTTACAAATTTACAAAATATGGAAGCAATTTTTCATTTAATTGCTTCGTTGCCAATATAAAATTCAAGCTATTAACTACAGATGTTTCTAATCTTTTACGCAACGCACTGAAAAACCAAGATATCGATGTTGTTGATTTCTTGACACAATATGCTGAGAGTTATCTAAAGCACGGCTCCATGCATATGAAAAATCATACATTGTAGAACTCCACCATTCAGCTAATACGCTAATCCCAAGGAATTCTTCACTGGCAATATAATAGTAACGACTACCCCCTGGAAGAGCAGTAAATCCACTTTCGTTGGTTGCATTTTTATTTGAGTTATACCAATTCCAATGTAATGTACCTGCTTCCGTAAGTTTATTCTGTGCCAAAGTATCACCTCCAAGATAATTTATTAGAATTGTCCATTCAGCATCCGAAGGTATATGCCAACCGGCTGGAGCTATTTTCCGATTATCATTTACTGCATACCAATTATATAATCTGCCATAAATTGTTGAATTGTTTACATCATTATCATAATTGCAATATGCACCTGTATTTAGTGATACCCATGCTGATGTGGTTATTACATTTGGTATTTCGTCTCCATTGCGGTAATGAGTGGTATTAAGGTTTTCAGCCAACCATATTTGTGTGCCTATGGTAACGGTATAATATTCATTACCATCATAATCAGTTACAGTTCCTGTATATGTTTTTAATATATTTGTATTCCCATAGGCAGTTCCAATGCTGTTTGTAGCGTATGCTCGCAGATAATATGTTGTATTTGCTGTTAAACTGCTGATATTACTAGTAAAATTGTCTGAACCTGAGCCATCAGTTGTAATACTATCAAAAATTGTTGGAGTATTTTTTTTACTCCAGCAAATACCTCTTGATGTTATTGGTCTTCCTCCATCACTTATGATATTACCACCACAACATACTGAAGTAAGTGTAATATTGCTTATAGCAGTAGTTGCTAAAACAGGAATTGTTGGATCAGATGGATTATCTTTTTTACAACTAACTGTAACCAAAAATACAAAATCTACTATTATTAATAGGTAGATCCATGTGTAGTTTTTCATAGCTATTTTAATTAATGTGTTATTTATTATAATAAAATCAAAGAGAGTCTTTTACACATCTCACCGAAAGACCTGCTTTCTTGCTATTGATCGTTATACCTTCATTAGTAATGGTAAGATTAAGCATGTTTGCATTGGCAGTATTAATTTCAGAAGAAGTCCACCAATAAGCATATATTCCACCATTGCTATATGATCCATCTCCATTTCTACAACCACCCGGAACAGCTGTAAAACCACTTTCATTGCTAGCTTTTTGATTTGTAACCCAATGTTGCCCAACTTCTCTGAGTTTTTCAGCAAAATTAACACCAAGAAACGTTGTAAGTGTGTTCCATTCGTTAACAGAAGGTATATGCCAACCAGTTGGACAAAGATTGCGAGAATCAGTAATTGCATAATAATTATATAGTTTTCCGTAAATAGCAGCATAATTAGCAGGTATATCAGAACGAGTATAACTGCTGTAAGCACCTGAAGTAAGATTATACCAGGCTGAGGCATTAGGAATAGCTGGAATTGGATCCCCGTTTCTGTATTTAGTTACCTTTAAATTTTCTGCCATCCAGGTTTGAGTACCTATTTTGATAGTTTTATATACATTATTATCAATATCAGTCAATGTTCCATAAGTGAGATTTGAATTAAAAACCAATGGTTTAACTGATACAAATGAAGGCGGGATATTACTTTCCTCATTTTTCTTACAACTAGTTGTAAGAATCACTCCTAGTCCTATTATAATAAATAGGCAAATCCATGTTTTGTTTTTTTTCATTTTTGTTATTTTTTAATGTTATTTTCATTATTTTCAATTAATTCAAATTTTTCAGAATAATATAATCAATAAGTCCAGTTAAATATGCAACGTACTGAATAGCCATTATAATGTGGTTCTTTTATAAATGTACAATTACTTTTAAGTAAAATTATCCATCCTCCTGATCCACCAGCTCCTATTATATCATTCCAAAAAGTCGAACTCCACCAGCATCCTTCTAATCCAATACCATAAAATGCTCCTGATGAATTATAGCCTGTAGCAAAACAACCTCCCGGAAGAGCTGTAAATCCTGATTTATTAGTTGCACCTGTATCAAATTTCCAATGTGCAATACCAGCTTCTTTTAATTTGTTTGTTGCAGAATCTTGCCCACCTAAATAATTTATCAAGGTGTTCCATTCATTTTTACTTGGTAAATGCCAACCCGATGGACAAATATTATTATTGTCAGCTGCTTTCCAATTGTATAATTTCCCATAAATAGAACCATTCTCAGTATAATTATTATAATAACACCAAGCTCCGGTTTCGAGTGGATACCACTCATTCAGATTGGTAATATTAGGAATGCTATCTCCATTATTATACCTCGTTGTTTTAAGATTTTCAACCATCCAAACCTGAGTACCAATTCGTACAGTATGATATACATTTCCGTCAATATCAATTACTGAATCTGGTATTGCAGGTGGAATTGATATTGGAGTTATGTAACTATTGTTTTCTTTCTTACAACTAATCGTAATTACTAATGCAAATCCCATCAATATTGATAAATAAATCCATGTTATGTTTTTGTTTTTCATAGTTGTTTAAATTAATATTATTAATTAGTTTACAATGATTTAAAAATAACATTTATCTAATAATTCGTAAAGTTTATTTATACTATTTTAAATATATTAAAGTAATTCTAAGGTTTTATTTTATCTCTAACACAACCAATTATGTAATGTATTTCGTATCCTACATAAGATTGATATTTGTTAATATTAGAAATTGCAGCTATTTCAAGACCTATAAACCGTGCAGCAGGAATTTCAATTTTAACACGAAGAGATAAACCCAGCGTTTTTTCTACAAAAGTTGAAGTTTCATAATTTCCACCCCCTAAAATTGATGAACTATAAGGTTTAAAAACTACTTTTTCATATAAACCCAACGAAGGTCCGGCTTCTATTCCAAATCTGATAAATTTAGAAAATGGATCAAACTCCTTCATAACTCTAATTGAAAAAGAACCAATGTTATCATAAGGAACGAAAGAAAAAAAGCCACCGGAATAGTCAGCAGGTAAATCCTTTGCAATTAAAGAAAAGAAATTATAACTTAGAGAAAAACCCCAGTTATTGGGAAAAATCGCATTTAAACCAAATCCCCACATCTCACCTGAATATCCTAAAATTCCACCACCTATATTTAAGTAGAGTTTATGTTTTCTGGTACTACTAATAATTGTACTGTCCTCTTGTGAGAAAACGGATAATGATGTAAAGAACAAAATGATGATTAATAAAACGTGAAACTTTTTCATTGTATTTTGTTTTATAATTTCTACTGATTCATTAATATTTAAATATCTGTTATTTAGTATTTAAAATTATCTTGTCTCTGATTTTCCCAAATAGAAAATGAATTTCAAAACCAATATATGATTGATACTTGTTTATATTTGAAATAATAGCAAATTCAGTCCCGCAAACACGACTAAATAAACTTTCGAACTTAGCTCTAACAGACAGACCGTATATGTTTTGATCTGTATATGATTTTTGATAATTACTCCCCTTAAAAATGAGCGTATTCCAATTTGGAACAGCTGTAAAATGTGCTTCAGAATATATTATATAGGATGGGCCACACTCAATTCCAAATCTATAAACACTTGATTTCAATTGAAATTCTTTTAATAATCGTATAGAATATGAGTGAGTTATATCAAACTCCGGTATAAAATCCATATCTGAAGCTCTGTAATTATATGGTAAATATGCAGCTTCTTTATAATAATAATTTGAACTCAACGAAACACCCCAGTTATTTGGTAAAATATAATTTAATCCATATCCAGCAACTATCCCTGATGAAGTCCCCAAACCAAATCCCAAATTTAAATAGTATTTTGACTGATTATGTTTATCATCATTAGTTGTATCCTCTTGTGCATAATTGCAAATCGGTAACAATGAAATAATAACTAATAATATGATATAACATACCAATTTCATAAAACATTCTAATTTAAATTTATTTTAAAAGTAATCAATACACCAGGTTTATAATCAGGAAACTGATTAATCTCAGGACAGAAGCTTACGTTAGCTTTGTGTTTATAAACTAAAATCTCTTCAGGAATAAACATACCAATTATGCCACCAGCAAGAGCAAACAAAAACATTTGATTAATAATATTACCACCAAATGTATAATATGTATTCTCCATATTAGAATTATTGAAAATAAGTCCTAATAATATTCCATTAAGTCCCAAAATAAGAGCACCTTCAGTTGCATAATTGCCTGTTTTTGTTATTTTTAAAATATCATTTTCCGATAAGTTAAAAATTCCTTTATCCTTAATAGTAAAATTGGCAGTATCATTTAAAACATTTAATTTTTTATATTTCAATTTTGTGCCATCATTTAAGAAGATATGCCCTTTGGATATCTTCTTTATTTCCGAAAATTTGCTTACTTCCTGTGAAAAAACAGATAATGAAGTAAAGAACAAAACTGCAATTAATAAAATAGAAAGTTTTTTCATTGTTTTATTTATTTATTTGCAAAAACTAAAAATACAACTCAATAATATTCAATTATAATTACATTGCCTAACTTCTAAAAATCACGTCTCCATTTGCTCATTTTCTTTTTTATTGGCATATAAAACAGAATTGAGAATGAATTACTTGTTGGGAAAAATATCAATCCATCCTTATTTAACTTTTTAACTTCAATATGTTGAAACTGAAATTTTACATATTTAAACCCGAGCCTAACTGTAATTCCTGGTTCAAAAAAGTAATAACTGTTTTTGTCAATATTATTATTAATTTCATCATAAGGAGATGGAAAATATGTTATATATTCTTTAATATGATAATCAACTTTAGAAAATCGTGGAGTAAATGCAATATCAATATGATCAGAGCATATTCCAATTGAAGGTTGTAGATAAATCCGGTTGAAATTAGCGATGGATTTATAATAGTCATTATCTGCTACTATCTTACCATAACTATAACCTCCAAAAGTTTCAAATGCCAGATAATCTTTATGTCTTAAATAATAAGCAATTCCAACTTCACCTACTTCAGCATAATCTATATCAAAAGTTTCCATTTTTGTATTATATCCAAACTGACAAGCAATATGATCGGTAATAGAATATGCAGTATGAAAACAAAAACCATCTTCATATCTGAAATCTTTGACTCTATCAAAATTATAATATCCAAAAGATGCCATTAACTCATTCTTTTCTTTAAAAAGCGGTACGTTTTGAGTTGTAGGCCAATAATAATGCGTACTACTACATCCATATACTGCAAAAATCAGTATCATTAAAATAATCTTTTTCATAGTTTTTCCCTTTTTATTCCTTTACAAATTTTGAATAAAATATATAATTACTATTATAAACTTTCATAATATAAATTCCTTTTACAAG
>CAIZXK010000030.1 GCA_903936865.1 uncultured Bacteroidales bacterium
ATATATAAATAATATATTGATTTAGAATATGATATTCAAAAAAACAGCTGATTTATTTTTTTTTGGTATTAAATGCTTACTTTTGCAAAAATATCACCAATGTAGCGATATATTACATATCCATAATCTTTAAGGAGGCATGCTATGATAGAAACTATAGAAACAGGAAAACTAAAATGGTACAACATTTTGAATCCTTCCGAAGAAGATCTTATTTACCTTAAGGATAATTTTCATTTTCATCCACTGGATATTGAAGATTGCAGAAGTATCAATCAAAGGCCAAAGATTGATATTTATGATGATTATTATTTTCTGATTTTACATTTTCCATATTTAGATAAAGCCAATAAATTTCTGAGAACCAAAGAAGTAAAAATATTTTGGGGTAATGATTTTATAATAACGATTGGTAAATCGCATTGGGTAATTAAAAATCTTTTTAATAGTATTAAGGACAATCCCATCAAACGGGATGAAGCAACTTCAGGAACCAGTGATTCGTTGCTTTATACTATTCTGGATCGATTGATGGTGGAAACATATTCCCTGCTATTGCGTTTGGGCGGTGAAGTTGAGCTGATTAACCGTGATTTATTTAATAAAAAGGCCGAAAAAACCATTGAAAGAATATCAATTACCCGTAAAAATATTATTCTGATAAATACCATCTTCAAACCACAACTCAGATTATTTCACAAATTTGAATCCGGTGATATAAAAGGCTTTGCAGAGGATATGGAAGATTACTGGGGCAATATACTCGATTATTATCAAAAAATGTGGGATATGGTCGAAGATTATGCCGAGTTGATAGAAGGTTTATCAAAAACTTTTGATTCTTTACAGACAAATCGAATAAATGAGATAATGAAAATTCTTACCTTCTTTTCATCTATAATGCTTCCACTTACAATGATTACTGGAATGTATGGAATGAATATCCAGTTGCCTTTTATGAGTCATCCGTATGCTTTCTGGATGGTTTTCAGTTTAATGGCTGTGATTGTGATTGTATTGATTATCTATTTTAAAAGAAAAAGATGGATGTAAATTCTTCAATTATAATCAATTGAAACATTCAGACAATACAAAATTGACACACAGAAGGATGAACCCTTCAAGGGTATAAACCCTTGAAGAGGTTAAAAAAAACCTTCAAGGGATGAATATCCTTGAAGAGGTTAATAAACATCTATAAAAACAACTTGATGATATTAAAAAAAACCTTGATGATATTAAAAAACCACTTGAAGGGTTAAGAAACCCTTCAAGGGTTGAGTATTTGTGAAGTTGATGATATATAGACAAGTAATAAATTATTAATATAAAATAAAAGATTAAATCTGAAGAGGATAAAAAAAAGCTGCTGAATTTCTCCAGCAGCCTTACATAATAAATTGTTTGTTGTTTAGTTAAAAATATCTGTTAATACCTGATTCTGGGTTTGTAATGAGTATGTAACAGATCATGGGATTTGTGACCCAGAGGTTCGCCAAGAAAATCTTTATAAATCTGAATTACTTCAGGATTTTCGTGAGATTTTCTTAAAGGTAATCCTTCATCTTCACCATATATTGCTTCAGCACGTTTTTGTCGGATTTCAGGACTGGTTGGTATTGGTTGGCCACCACCACCTAAGCATCCACCCGGACAAGCCATAACTTCAATAAAGTGATAGTTAGCTTTTCCAGCTCTTACAGCTTTCATTAATTCATTGGCATTATGCAGACCATGAGCAATAGCAACGCTTAATTCAGCACCTTCAAGGAAACTCCATTCTGGTTTAACATCTTTTATCATAACCTTGGCTTCTTTTATACCTTCGAAACCTCTAACTGGCATTATATTAAGATTAGTAAAAGGGACTTCCCGACCTGTAACAATTTCGTAAGCAGTACGTAATGCTGCTTCCATAACTCCACCTGTAGCTCCGAAAATTACAGCGGCACCCGTTGAATCGCCCATTATGCTATCATATTGTTCGTCTTCAAGTTTCATAAAATTAATACCAGCCTGCTTAACCATCATTGCCAGTTCACGTGTAGTCAAAACATAATCAACATCCTGATATCCACTGTCACGCATTTCGGGTCTTCCACATTCAAATTTCTTTGCAGTACATGGCATTATTGAAACGGAAACCATATTTTTAGGATCTATTCCTTTTTTCTTTGCATAATAAGTTTTTGCTAATGCACCAAACATTTGTTGTGGAGATTTACAAGTTGACAAATTGTCAAGTAAGTCAGGGAACATGTGTTCCTGAAACTTTATCCATCCTGGAGAGCATGAAGTCATCATAGGTAAGGCAACCTTTTCACCATCAACTAACGCTCTTTTTAAGCGGGTTAAAAGTTCAGTCCCTTCTTCCATTATGGTTAAATCTGCAGTAAAATCAGTATCCAATACGGAATCAAAACCGATATGGCGTAATGCTGCAACCATTTTTCCGGTAACTCTTTCACCAGGATCGTAACCTAAATCTTCTCCCAAGCCAATACGAACAGCAGGAGCTGTTTGAACAACAACGTGTTTAAAAGGATCATTTATTGCATTCCAAACATCATCCAGATAGGTTCTTTCAGTTAAAGCACCGGTTGGACAACGGTTTATACATTGTCCGCAATTTGTACAAACGACTTCATGCAACGGTTTATTCATAAATGTGGAAATCTTTTGATGGTCACCTTTATTAATAACAGCCAATGCACTGACAGATTGAAGTTCATTACAGGTTCTAACACAACGTTGGCAACGGATACATTTGCTATCGTCTTTAGTAATTGATGGAGATGAAATATCAGCAATTTTATCTTTTACTTTTACCAAATCAATAAAAACATGATCACCAATTCGATATTCAGAAGCTAAATCCTGTAATTCACAATGTCCGTTTTTAAAACATTTGGTACAATCTGCATTATGTTCTGATAATAATAATTCGATGACATGTTTACGGGCAGTTCTTACTTTTTCACTGTTTGTAAGTACTTCCATGCCTTCTGAAACTGGAGTGGCACATGAAGCAGCCAATAAACGTGCACCTTTTACTTCTACAACACAAACACGACAATTACCTGCAACGCTTAAATCGGGATGATTACACAATGTAGGTACATTAAAATTAAGTTTTTTTGCAGCATCCAGAATGGTGGTACCTTCTTTAACAGAAACTGCTATATTATTGATTTTTAGATTTACTAAATATTCGCTCATTTTGTTTGTTTTTTTAATGTTATCAAATAAAAATTAATAAATGATTTCTTCTCTGAAATTATCAACAATTGAATTAAATGGATTGGCTAATGATTGACCTAATCCACATTTAGCTGCAACTTTCATTGTTAAAGCCAATTTTTTTAATTCTTCAAGGTATTGAGGTTTCTTTTCTCCTTTTTTTACTGCTTCTATACCTTTTAATAACTGCTGACATCCAACACGGCATGGTGTACATTGACCACAGGATTCTTCATTGAAAAATTCGAGATAATCATGTAAAACATTATACATAGAACGTGTGCTATTGAAAATCATCATAGAACCACCCGTTGGAATACCTTCAAATCCAATAATTGTATCGTTAAAATGCTTGCGTGGAACACAAAAACCTGAAGCACCTCCAACTTGAACTGATTTAGTATCACCATCTCCGAATTCTTCAACAAATTCTTTCAAAGGCATTCCTAATTCCAATTCGTAAATACCTGCTTTTGGTGTATCACCAGATATTGAAAAAAGTTTTGAACCTCTTGAATCCGTTGTACCAAGTTTCTTATATTCTTCGGCACCAATTTTACATATAATTTGAACTGTTGCAAATGTTTCAACATTATTAATTACAGTTGGACAACTATTATATCCTGAAACTGTTGGATAAGGTGGTTTGTTTCTTGGTTCACCACGCTTTCCTTCCATTGAATCAAATAGTGCACTTTCTTCTCCACAAATGTATGCACCACTTCCCATTCTAAGAAAAATCTTAAAATCAAGATTTGCTTTTTTTGCAAAATCATCAAAAATTTCTATTTCAGCCATTAATTTTGGAGCCAGATAAGAATATTCGCCCCTTAGATATATATAACCTTCTTTTGCTCCAATTGCATGACCACATATTGCCATTCCCGAAAGAACTTTGCGCGAAACTCTTTCCAGAATTTCTCTATCTTTAAAGGTTCCCGGTTCACCTTCATCTGCGTTACAAACAACATATTTTACAGGATTATCTTCATTTTTAGTAAATTTCCATTTCAATCCTGTTGGAAATCCTGCTCCACCTCTTCCTTTTAGTCCTGAATCAATAATTTCGTTAATAACTTCGTCAGGTTTTTTTAATATAGTCTTTTCTAATATTTTATATTTTGATGTGGTATAATCAGCAAATATTAAATCTATTTTTTTTAATGTGTTATTTTCCATTTTATTAAATATATGATTTTTATTAATTCTGTTTACTTGGATGTTTTTGCAATATTTTCAATAACTTCTATAGCTTTCTGAGGTGTAATTTCAGGAAAAACTTCATCATTGACTAACATAACAGGCCCTTTATGACACCAACCAAGACAATTTGCTGTTAATAAAGTAAATTTTTTGTCGTGAGTTGTTTCTCCCACTTTAATTTTTAAAGAATTTTCAAGAGCTTCAATAATTTCATCTTTGCCTTTCATGTGGCATGTAATGGTTTTGCATATTCTGATAATGTTTTTCCCTCTGGGTACTGTGTCGAGAAATGTATAAAAAGATGCTGTTCCATAAACATCTGCAGCTGATAAATCTAGTTCTTTCGCAACTAAAATCATTGCATCTTCTGAAAGGAATTTCTCTTCTTTAACAATTCCTTGTAAAACAGGCATTAAACTGTTTCTTGTTTTGCCGTGTTTTTCCACTAAGTTTTTTACTAAATTTTCGATATTGGACATTGGATCCTCCATATTTTGTGTTATTAAATTGATTTTATTCTATTGTTAATTTTATAACAAT
>CAIZXK010000031.1 GCA_903936865.1 uncultured Bacteroidales bacterium
TAATATTTATTGTTTTTTGTTTTATAATGTGATGAAATAAAAGTGTTTAAATAAATATATTTGTGATAATATTTCAAAATCATATATATGATATCTCTTGAATATCCACAGATTTTATTTTATTTGCCACGAATTATACAGATTTAATCTATTTGGGTTGAATTCCACTTTGCTTGCTACGAAAAATATGACAAATAATCTATCAAGACACCCTATAAACTTGAAGTGGTGAAATTCATTCAGGCTTTCTTTTTTATTTATTAATACGTTGATATTTGCAAAAGCTGCCTAAAAATAATGAAAAAGATAAACTAAATCCTTCGAAGGATTTGCCATTATATAGTTGGATTTGATTTCCATCTTGATTGATGAATTTTTCAGAGAATCCATGAATAAATTTTACTCCAACTCCAACGTTCAATTTTAACCAATTCGTTATATAGATTTCAGTATCAAATGATGGATTAATAATAATTACTTCATCTCTATAGTAATTATAGTCAATTACCAATTGCGAATTATACATAAAAATAGCACCATAGCCAAATTTTAAAGTACTTGAAAATGAAATATTTTTTAATTGAGTATTTTTATATCCAACGAAAATTCCACCATTTGAAAAACTTACCTGATAATCTGAAATTTCATTTTTATAATTAAAATCAGATGCTTTTATTTCAGACATTAGTCCCATTCCATAAATACCAAGATATGCTTTGTCGTTGATTTGTAAAGCACCGCCTATTCCGCATGATGTATAGTTGATTTGTTTTGAAAATGTTACATCTGTAATTGTGAATACAATGCCTGTAATCTTTTTATTACAAAGGCTATCAATAGGTTTGATATTAAATTTTTGAGTAAAGCTAAGTTTACTTACAAATAAAAAAAATAGTATTATTAATAATTTATACTGCAATTATTGTAAAATTAAAAAATTCACTACAAAAGTAGTACATTTGAATAGCAAATGTATGTTTTACTTTTACTTAATCTTTAAAATTAATATCCGTATGTTCTCCATCGCAGAATGGCTTTTTTTTGGATGCTCCACATCGGCACAAAGCGATACCATCATCGCAAATAACTTCATTGCCATCATTGTCTATTACTTTAAATGAACCATCGATTAAATAGGGTCCATCCTGTAATATTGTAATTATTGTTTTTGGTTCTTCCTTATTGGATTCCATAGTTTTATCATTTAATTCATAGTATAAGGCTTTTGTAGGGCATCGCTTTACAGTCTTAATGATTTCTTCATTTGATGCTCCTTTCAAATCAATCCAGGGACGGTGTCCTGGCTTGAAAACATTTGGCAAACTTCTGAAACAAATTGCTGCATGATTGCATAAATCAGGTTCCCAAAATACAGTTACTTCACCATTTGTATAACTTTTTTTAACAGGATCCATTTTCATAATATCTTTATTAATTTATTAATAATCAATTAATTCTTTAATGCCATGATAAATCTTTTCAACATCAGGTAAAATCGCTTTTTCTAATATCCTATTAAAACCTACAGGTGTAAATGGCGAACCAATTCTTTTAACAGGTGCATCGAGATATTGAAAAGCTTCTTCAGTAATCATTGCAGAAATTTCTGCTCCAAAACCTGAGAATACTTTATCTTCATGTACAACAAGTACTCTGTTTGTTTTCTTTACCGATTGAATGATTGTTTCTTTATCTAAAGGAATTATGGATCTCAAATCTATAACTTCAACTGTTTTATTCGTTTCAGATTCAATTTTTTCAGCAGCTTTAATTGCCATGTGAGTTGTATTTCCATAAGTAACGATGGTAATATCAGTACCTTTTTTCCTGATTCTTGCTTTGCCGAAAGGAACTTCAAAATCATCAGGTATAAAAGTCTCAGCTGAAGGATCGTTATATAAAGCCTTGGGTTCCAGAAATAAAGTTGGACCTTTCGAGCGCATAGCGGTTCTTAACAAACCTGCTGCATCATCAGCAAATGAAGGATAGACAATACGAATACCGGGGAAGGTTGATAAAGCACTCTCTGTTGATTGTGAGTGATATAATCCACCTCCGATATAACCACCGGAAGCTAATCTGATAATAACATTTGGAGAAAATTTCCCATTTGTACGCCAGTATTCATGTGTCATTTCAACATATTGTTCCATTGCAGGCCAAAAGTAATCGGCAAATTCAGCACCTTCAATTACAATCCTGATTTTTTCATTATATCGACTCATTCCATTAGCGGTTCCAACTATAAAATCTTCAGCAATTGGAGCATTAAAAACTCTTTCTTTGCCAAATTCCTGTTGCATGCCTTTAGTTACATTAAAAATTCCACCTTTATCTTTATTGGCAACATCCTGTCCCCAGATAAAAGTATCAGGATTATGTCTGAATTCAGCTTTTAAAGTTTCGTTAAGTCCCTGTATGAATTTTTTCTTTTCACCTGTAACTTCATCATGTAATCCAAGCGGATATTTTTCAGAAACATAGGGTTCAGGTATTATAAAATCATAAATGCTTTCAGGCTTTGGATCCGGAGCTGCAATTGCTTTTTTATGGGCAGCTGAAACTATTTTTTTTGTTTCAGCATCAATCTCATCCAATTCTTCTTGGGTAAATTTACCTGAATGAAGCAATTGTTTTTGAAAACGTAATAATGGATCAGCAGCTTTAGTGCATTGTAATTCATTTTCATCGCGATATAATTCATGTTTATCTGAATTTGAATGAGAACCAATCCTTACACAACTTGCATGAACAATAACTGGTTCCTGATTTTCAATTGCATGATTTTTGGCTTCTATCATTGCATTCATAGAATCAAAAACATTTTTCCCATCACAGTAAATGATTTTAAGATTCTTAAATCCAGAAAAATTTGCTGCAGCTTTTGAATTTGCAGTCTGATCTTTTTTAGGAACAGAAATTCCAAATCTATTGTCCTGAAAAACAAAAATTACAGGTAGTTTTTCATTGGAAGCACCATTAATGGCCTCGTAAACATAACCTTCCGAAGTGGAAGACTCGCCTTGAGAACTGATGGCGACTGTTTTTGCACCATATTTTTTTATTCCTCTGGCAACCCCGACAGCATGTAAAGTGTGGTTTCCTGTTGCAGAAGAAACGTTATGAATATTCCATTCGGGTTTTGCAAAATGATTAGACATGTGACGTCCTGCACTTCCAACATCGGTAGCTTTTGAAATACCATTCAGAATAATTTCTTCTGCTGTTAAACCTGCAGAAAGTGTAGTTAACATATCTCTGTAATAAGGAAACAAATGATCTGATTCCTTTTCAAAAACCTGTCCGATAGCCAATTGAATTCCGTCATGACCAGCATAAGGAGCGTGATACGACCATCCCAATGCTTGTTTTAAATAGTTTGGAGCTTTTTCGTCTAATTTTCTACCTAATAACATTAAATGATACCAATGTTTAAGAGTCTCTTTATCTGTTGAATTGATTGAATATTTTTGTAATTCCATTTTAGTTGTCAATATATTTTATGCTACAAACAAAAATAGGAGAGTGTTTGTTCAACTAAGATTAAGAATAGGAGTTTTCTTTATTTATTATAAAGGGTTTAATAATAATATTCCTTTAAACTTTGGCAAATTTTTATAATTTTTAAAATTAATCAACTGATTATTAATGTATTACGGAAACAATGAATTTTTTGTCAAAGTTCGCAATATCAGCAACTTATCATAGTTTAACGAACTATTGTAAAAATAAACCCTATAATATTATTTTATTGCTATTCCCTGATTACAATTATCTTTCCATCATCCATAATTTTAATTATTCTGGAAGGTTTTGCATCTTTTACTAAATCCTGTGCATAATTTACAATATAATCAACCTGATATTTAAGCTCTTCTGAAATGTTTTTGAAATTTTCGGCAGATGGTTCACCAGAGAAATTGGCTGAAGTCGATACCAGCGGTACTCCAATTGATTTTATCAATTCATTACAAAAGTCATCTTTAGGAATTCTTATAGCTATTGAACCATCTTTTGCTATTACATTTTCAGCTAAATTTTTTGCATGCTGATAAATAACGGTTAATGGTCTAATTTCATTTTTAAATTGTTCAAAATCAATTTGAGGAAGAATTTTCAGATAATCTTTCAACTCATTATAATCTTTCATCAAAACAATCATACTTTTATTAGAATCACGTTTTTTTATCTGAAAAATTCGCTCAACAGCGTCGTAATTAGTTGCATCACAACCAATTCCCCAGATTGTATCGGTAGGATACAGAATAAGTCCTCCATTTTTAACTATTTCTGCTGCTTTGATTACTTCATTTGTAAAAATTAAATGATTATCCATCTATTCTTTGTATTAATTCATTGATATTTATATCATAAGCACATTTAAAATGATTCTCAGGGCATTCTTTAAAACCATGCAAACCACATGGACGGCATTTTAAATTATTATGAACTTCCACAACCACAGCATTATCCGATTGAGGTCCGAAGCCAAAAGCTGTTACTGTTGAACAAAATATTGCAGTAACTTTTGCATTGGTAGCAGAAGCTAAATGCAATGGAGATGAATCATTTACGTAATTCATAGCGGCATCTTTCATCAAAGCAGCCGATTGCAGCAGACTTAATTTGCCAGAAAGATTTATTGAATTTAAATGTGAAGATTCTTTAATAATTTCATTACATAAAACGACGTCATTTTTTGCACCTATAAAATAGATTATCAAGTTTTTATCAATTTTTTTCACAAATTCAATCCAACGCTCTTTCGGAAATTGTTTAGTATTCCATAATGACGCCGGAGCTATACAAATGTATTTTTTTGTTTTGTACTGAGAAACCAAAGCATAATCACTTTGAGAAGGATAAAGTTTTACAGGATATCGTTTTTCGGAATTAAAAGATTCCAGTAATTTTAAATTTCTGTCAACTTCATGAATTTCAATACCTTTATTGCCAATAGTATGGCTAATACGCTTTGAAAAAAATATAGAAAAAGGATTTTTATTAAACCCAATTGTTGACATAGCTCCAGAAAATGCAGTTAAAAATCCACTAGAAGCAAACCGTTGTAAGTTTATTACCAGATTATATTTTTCGTTTCTAATTGTTTTAAGTAAAGCTAGCAGGTTTTTATATTTATTGTTTTTTTTGTTCCATATCAATAAGTTATGAATATACGGATGAGAAGTAAATAAACTTTCATTTCCATTTTTTATCAATACATCCAATGATGAATCAGGGAATAAATCATGCAATTTTTCTAATAATGGAGTAGCTAGAATAACATCACCAATGGAAGCTGTTTGAATTACTAAAATTTTTTTCATTAATTATATTCTTAAGAAGAAAGTTTAATATTTAATTATCAATATATTAGTTCTGATTATTGAAAATAAAAAAAAA
>CAIZXK010000032.1 GCA_903936865.1 uncultured Bacteroidales bacterium
ATGAAATCAAAAAAAAATAAGAATAAATGTAAGCAATAGAAATATAAAATAGAATTACAACTTATACTCCTTAATATCAATGAATTTATAAGACTTTGAGAAAATTTTTAAATAAACACATTAGATATTTTAAATTTCAATAACTATATTTAAATAAAATAATCATTCTTGTGATAATGAATTAAATCTAAATTTCAAGACGAGTAACTCTGTATTATATTATTTCAATTAAAGTACTTAACATTAATATCAAAAAATGAAGAAAACAAAATGTTTTATAAGCTATTCACATGATTCACTGTCTCATAAAGAATGGGTAAAAAAGTTTAAAAGCAAAATATTGGAAAGAGATAAATCAATTATTTTTTCATTTGATCAAGAAATTGAAGCGGGGAAAGATTTGATTTCTTTTATGAAAGAAATTGAAAATGAAAAAGATTCAAAAATTATCTTTATATGCACTCCAGAATATAAAAGAAAAGCAGATTCAGGAAAAGGTGGTGTTGCTTTTGAAACGTATAAAGCAGAAAAGTATCAAATTGAGAATTTATATACTAATAGATTTATTCCCATATTTAAAAATGGCAGATATGAAGATTGTATGCCCGAATTTTTAACTGGCAAAAAAGCAATTTCAATAAATGGGCGATTAACCGAAGCAAATATTTTAGAAATAATAAATTCTATCAAATCTGGTAACATGACAACAATGAATAATAATAATAAAAAAAATAAACCAATTAAAAAATCAAACTCCAAATTAATAATTCTCCCTCAAAACAAAATAAGAATTAAACCTTATGGATATGAACTAATCGGATCAGGAGGAGGAACTGAAGGAATAAGATATTTATGGGAATATAATTCAATGAAATTTGATAGTGTTGTTTTCAATCAAAGGGCAAAAATAATTGCCGATAATGATGACAAAAATATTTCAGCTTATACTACTTCTGTAAGTTTTGGGTGCTACACTAATTTAATTGGACTACCTTGTAAGTTTTGCTCAACAGGTCGATTAACTTATAATGGTAATTTAACAGCAAATGAAATAGCATTACAGAATATTTTTATGGCCTATCGAGATATTACATGCGAAAGTTTTCCGGAAGTTCGAAATCATAAAAGAGAATTTGCATATATGGGACAAGGAGAACCAGGCTTTGCTTATCCCCAAATTCGTAATGCTATTATTTTAACAGATGAAGTAATGAAAAATTTAAATCAATCTGTACATAGACATTTAATTTCAACTGTTGGAATACCTGAAATGATAGAAACATTGGTTTCTGATATTAAAGCAAAAGTTTTTAAAAACAGAATCACTCTCCACTTTTCACTACACACAACTGAAAATCGTGAGAAGTTAATCCCTGTTAATTCAATTTATCCATTTGAGGATGTATTAAAAGTATCTGAATTGTATTATAAATGTACAGGTGAAAAAATATCTATTGCTATTTTGATGTTTCAGAATTTTCTAAAAAAAGGAGATGCCAGAACAATATTTATTACAAATAAAGCACTTCTTGATAATATAACAAAATACTTAAATCCGGAAATTCATCGTATCAACTTATTAGAATTCAATGTTTGTGAAAAAGTTGGCAAAGATCATATTTATCCTAGACATCTGCAAGATGATTTAGCAAATCATTTAAGAAATAAAAATTTTGAAACAAAATTATTTTCATCTTTTGGATCAAATCAGTTTGCAGGATGTGGTTTGTTAGAATCAAACGAAAATAAAATAAAAAAAGGAAGAGAACAAATATCTGAAGATTATCAAAAGATATTAGAATTAATGGATAAGG
>CAIZXK010000033.1 GCA_903936865.1 uncultured Bacteroidales bacterium
CTTCAAAAGTTGAAACTAAGGTTGAAACAGTTTCTATTCCCGACCCAAAACCAAATACGGCCAAAGCTACTAAAACCAAGTATTTTTCAAAAAACATTCACTTTAAGCCAATCAGGGCAAATAAATTAAAAAACTTATTTTAAATAATTAATATTCAAAAATAGTATTTTACTTACCTAAATAACATATTAAAAATCAAGCTTTATTCATATGATGTACGACATTGTTGAACTTAACGAAAAGTTAGTTAACGAATTAAAAGAAATAGCCAAAGAATTACTTATCCCAAAATACGACAAACTTGTAAAACAAGATTTGATTTACAAAATTCTGGATCATCAAGCGGCAAATCCAAGTAAGGAAATGCTGGAACTGGAACGCAAAATGGAAAATAAATCGGCACGTCCAAAACGTGCAAGGGTTGTAAAAGGTTCTGAAGCTTCAAAAAAACAATTACCTCCCAAACCGTCAACTCCTGCTGTTCAGCAGACAAAAGCTGCAACTCCACCAGCAACCCAACCAATAAAACCTGTTGTTCAGTTAGCAAAACCAATTATAAAGGAAAACCAGGCTGAAATTTCAGTTCCTGTGGAAAAGGAAGAAATAAAAAGAGAAGACAGACCTAAAATCGAAAAACCGATTAAGCTGGAAATGCCTCCAAAAGAAGCAGAGATTAAACAGGAATTGCCAGCAGAAGAAAAAATAACTACAGCTGATGTTTCTCCAAAAGAAGAGAATGCTCCTGTTCAGGTAAAAAGAAGTCATCATAAAAAAATTATTAAAAATCCAGCTCAGCAACGCGATTTATCTGAAAAGAAATATGTTGATGATGAGGTGTATAAATTTGATGAAATAAAAATTGATGAAATTCTGGATAGTATTCCCGAGCCTGAAATAGAAATCACCTTGCCTCAGATGCAGGAAATTACAAAGGAAAGCAGCGAAATAGTTCCTGAAAAGAAAATATTGCTTACTACCAGACCCGAACCTATTTTTAAAGCCCGGTTTGAAGAAAGACAAAGAGAAGAAAAATCAAGAGAAGAGAGACCAAGAGAAGAGAGAGTAAGGGAAGAAAAACAAAAAGAAGAAATCAACGATTTCGAAACCAGCATTGTTAGCGAGGGAGTGTTGGAAATGATGCCCGATGGATATGGTTTCCTTCGTTCTTCGGATTATAACTACCTTAACTCACCCGACGATATTTATGTTTCCCAGTCGCAAATAAAGCTTTTTGGTTTAAAAACCGGCGATACAGTTAAAGGTGCTATTAGACCTCCAAAAGATGGAGAAAAATATTTCCCATTAATAAGGGTTGATTTAATAAATGGAAGAAAACCTGAAGATGTAAGAGACAGGATTCCATTCGATTACCTTAAACCTTTATTTCCACAGGAAAAATTTATACTTACCGGACATAAGGAATCTACCTTATCTACAAGAATTATAGATTTGTTTACACCTATTGGTAAAGGACAACGTGGATTGATAGTTGCACAGCCAAAAACAGGTAAAACTGTTTTGTTGAAAGAAGTTGCCAATGCAATAGCTGCAAATCATCCCGAAGCCTACATGATTGTTTTGCTTATCGACGAACGTCCTGAAGAGGTTACCGATATGGAACGCAGTGTAAATGCAGAAGTTATTTCTTCTACTTTTGACGAACCAGCCGAACGTCATGTGAAAATTGCAAATATCGTGTTGGAAAAAGCAAAAAGACTTACAGAATGCGGACACGATGTAGTAATTTTACTTGACTCTATAACCCGTTTGGCAAGAGCTTATAATACGGTTTCTCCCGCTTCGGGCAAGGTATTGTCGGGTGGAGTTGAAGCCAATGCATTGCAAAAACCAAAACGTTTTTTTGGTGCAGCCCGAAAAATTGAAAATGGGGGTTCCTTAACTATTATTGCTACTGCTCTTATTGACACAGGTTCTAAAATGGATGAAGTTATCTTTGAGGAATTTAAAGGTACTGGTAATATGGAATTGCAACTCGACAGAAAATTATCCAATAAACGTATTTTCCCTGCAATAGATATTGTATCGTCAAGTACACGCCGCGATGATTTGCTGCTTGACAAGGATGTATTGCAGCGTTTGTGGGTTTTACGCAATCACCTATCCGATATGAATCCGCTGGAAGCAATGGAATTTCTGAAGGACAGAATGCGTTTTACCCAAACCAATGAAGAATTTCTGGTTTCGATGAACGGATAGTTGATCTTTTTAAATGATATAAAAAAAGCCGGAGTTTGATATTCCGGCTTTTTTTTGTTGCAAATTTTGGTTTTCGTTTACTGAGCGGAGCCGAAGTTATATAGGTTACTGAGTGCATCGCCACCAAACGACCCCATCCCTGCTTCCCCTGAAAGGGGAAGTGATTGATTTGTGGAAGATTGATAGGTTGTGGCGTTGTGGCATGATTTTTATTTTGTAAATTTTTA
>CAIZXK010000034.1 GCA_903936865.1 uncultured Bacteroidales bacterium
ATGGATAGGCAATGACTATTTGATGCGTCTTGAAAGCTTTTGGATTGTTAAGGAAAACTTTTGTTAGGTGTAATTAGCACCTTTGCATCACCAGATTTTTACAAAAACAGAAGCAACTTTGTTTCGACCCCGCTCAACAACCATGTTTTGTAATTTAATATGCTTATTATTTACTATTATAAAGAAAAAAAATAACCCAAAACCCGTTTTCAATTGTTTAATAAAATAAAAACAAGCCGTTTTGCGTTTGGTATAGGTTTTGTATGTAATTTTGAAATAATATTTTTACAATGAAGAAATTTGGTTTCATACTATTATTCATCCTATTAACTCCAGCAATACTTTTTTCACAGGAAAAGATTGACCAAAGGAGAATTGTTGCTGCTGCCAAAATTATTGACGGCGATACAGTTCCCTATTTTATATTGTCAACTATAAATGTTACGGCTCCCATGTATTTTATCAGTGCAGCCGATAAAGCAAAATTTGACAAATTGGTTAGAAATGTAAAAAAAGTATATCCCTATGCAAAACTTGCCGGAATAAAGCTACGTGAATACAACGAAATATTGGTAAAAGCCCCAAATGATGCTGAAAGAAGAAAAATAATGAAAAGAGCCGAAAAGGAAATTAAGGATCAATTTGGCGATGAACTTAAACAATTGACTTTTTCGCAGGGCAAAATACTTATTAAGCTATTATACAGGGAAACAGGAAACAGTTCTTATGCATTGGTTCAGGAACTCAGAGGCAAATTTGTTGCTTTCTTTTATCAGGCGTTTGCCCGCTTGTTTGGCTATAATCTTAAAATGACCTACGATCCGTTGGGTGAAGATAAACCCATAGAAACCATTGTTAATCTTATCGAAAAAGGCTTAATATAAACGATGACCATTCAGAAAGAAATTACATTGCCACCCTTCCGAAAAGGATTTCATTTAATTACCAATGAGATTATTAAACAATTACCCGAATTGCCCGAATTTGGTTTAGTACATATTTTCATCAAACATACTTCGGCAGGCTTAACTATTAATGAAAATGCTGACTCTTCGGTTAGAAAAGATATGGAATACATATTCAACAAATTAATACCTGAAAACGATCCGGAATATACTCATATTTTTGAAGGCAGCGACGATATGCCGGCTCATGTTAAAGCAGCTGTTTATGGGCAATCAATAAGTATTCCCATTCGTAATTACAAATTAAATCTGGGAATCTGGCAAGGAATTTATCTGTGCGAATTCAGAAATAATGCCGGAAACAGAAAACTATGCATTACAATAATACATTAAACAACACGATATGAATTTTGGAATCTGCAACTTAAGCGTAATTGCC
Organism: uncultured Bacteroidales bacterium; assembly: GCA_903936865.1. GTDB lineage: Bacteria > Bacteroidota > Bacteroidia > Bacteroidales > JACABE01 > JACABE01. The sequence continues at coordinate 1,345 of CAIZXK010000034.1, forward strand.
GTCAGAAAATTGCCTGAACATGGTTCGGAAATGGTAACCCAGTTATTATTTGGCGAGTCTTTTGATATTATTGAAACAGAAAATTCATGGGTATTCATAAATACTCATTATGAGAATTATAAGGGTTGGATACATCAGTTGCAATTTTTACCTTTAGATGGATTTGAGTTTAACGAATTCAAGGGAAAACCCATGGTTTTAACTCCAAATTCCAGTTCATCACTAACTGAAGTAACATCGAAAAAATACGTTCATTTACTTTTGGGATGCACATTGCCATTGCCTAATGGCGATAAATTCACAATTGAAAGTGTTGATTATATCTTTAATGGAGAATATTTTACACCAAGTGGAAAAAAAACAGATATTTTAAAATTTGCAGCCTGTTATCAGAATGCACCCTACTTATGGGGTGGCAGAACTCAGTTTGGGATTGATTGCTCGGGATTTACACAAATGGCTTATAAACTTGCCGGTATATTTTTACCAAGAGATGCGTCGCAACAATCAGAAATAGGTGAAACATTAAGTTTTATTTCTGAATCAGAACCAGGCGATCTTGTCTTTTTCGATAATGAAACCGGGAATATAACGCATGTTGGAATAATATATGATCATCAGCATATTATACATGCCTCTGGTTGTGTAAGAATCGATATGATAGACCATAATGGAATTTATAATAAAGATTTAGGGAAATACACTCATCAGTTAAGATTGATAAAAAAGGTGGTTGCTTAAATAATTGAAACGGTTGCTATAAAAAATATTCAACAAAGCCAACAAACTGATATCCTATTTTTTGTTTTTAAGTAAAACGGTATTTGCTTTTTTAAACTCAGCTACAACAATATAACGATTGGAATCCATGAGTTTGAATGATTCCGAAAAAACATAACAGTAATCATCATTTACTGAAATTCCGTTTCTATCAGCAGGTAATAGCCATTTTATATCTTTAGTTTCTATATAAAAATTAATTGCAGGTTCGAATATCCAATCTATTCCCAATTTAATTTTTGCTGTATCAGTAGAATTTTTGCTATGATATTCCGTTAATTTCTGAATCATGTTTTTGGTTTCCATATCATATTTCCATTCGGAACATAAATATAAATCGGCTTTCAACACAAAACTTGCTGATGATATCAATGCCAGACTCATTGCAAGTATTGTAACCGTTTTTTTGTAATAGCTACTTATATAACTAAGTATAAAGCCAAAATGTATAATATAAAGAGGTAAAAGAAAAAGAGAAAAACGGGCAATGGGATAATCTGCTTTGAATAAGATATGTTGAAGTATTATTGCAATTGAAATAAACAAAAATAATAAATTGGAAATTATTAATCCTTTTTGATTCTTAAAAAAGTTTTCATCCTTAATTATTATCATTCTTATAATTATAACCGTTGGAGTTAACAGAATAATGGTAAATAAAATCTTGGCAACTACCCAAACATCAGCTGATAGTCCATAGCCATGAATACAATAATTTACCAGACTTTCTACCGTGTCACTATAGAAACCTATTTTGCCACCAAAATCCAGATTACTGTTCATTATCACTCTTCTAACCGGTTCGTAAAGGATAATAATTATAATAAGTAAAGGAATAATGTGAATTTTATTTGAATTGAAAAAATGGTATTTTTCAGAAGAAATAATTTTAGAATCAACAATTGATAACACATTATAGATAAGTAGTAACGCTAAATAAAAATCAAGTAATGTAAAGTTACTAAGTATGGCGAGTAAGGCGGCGGTATGAAATAAAATAATATTTTTTGTTTTCTGATTATAGTAAGATTGAATGAAATGGTATAAACCCATCAGCATAAATCCGAATGACAAACCATAACCTCTAGCCAATCCAAAAAAATCAACCAATGCATTGTTTGTGCATAATAATAAAAATATTGAAACAATTAATAACTTACTGTTTTTTCTGAAAAGCAAAAAACTATAAACTAAATAAACAATAAACAAAAGCAAATTGGGCAATCGTAAGGAAAATTCGGAGTTTCCGAAAAGCTTTTCAGAATACTTCATTAACAAGCTGTTCAAAATATGATTATTTGTAAACCAGTCCTTGAAAGAAATAATATCCATAAAACTTGTACTTATATAATGTAAATACGAAAAACTTTCATCATGTGTAAAAGACGAAATGGATGCCTTAATAACTATATATGAAAAAACACTAACACCCAATAATAAAGTTATTGCATGAATTTTTAGGAAATTAAGTAAAGAAAAAAATAAGCTTTTATAATCGTTTTTCATATTATTTGATTTATCTTGATATTGCTGAGCAATATTTCCAGGAATTTGTAGATAATAAAATTAAAAAAGCAAAATTACATATAAATTTTTATTTTGCAAAAGCAAGCTTATTTTCAAAAAATGGGCAAACTATATATGGCAGAATTTTAATGATTTACAATCTGAAAGCAATTATAAAAACTAAAAAAAGAAATGTAAATAAATTAGAATTTACGAATTCAATATTGTTTTTTTGAACTGTCAATTTATATGAAAAATTCATTTTCGACACCTAAAAAATAACTATTATAAAAGGAAATAATTATCAGTTAAAGTCTTGAACATTTGATTCATATTACATTAATTTTAGTAGATAGATCAAGGCATTAACTCAGCTAGCTTTTTCAAAAGTTCATCGCCTCTTAAATCTTTTGCAATAATTTTTCCATCTCTGCCAATAAGAACAGAATGAGGAATAGAATTAACACCATATAATTTACCACCTTCACATCCCCAGCCTTTTAAATCAGAAATATGATGCCATGTCAGATTATCATCTTTAACAGCTTTCAACCAGTTTTTCCTGTTCTGATCCATAGAAACGCCCAGAATATCAAATCCTTTATCTTTATACATCTGATAAGCCTTAACAACATTCGGGTTTTCCTTTCGGCAGGGACTACACCATGAAGCCCAGAAATCAATTAAAACATATTTACCCATTAATGATGATAAAGCAAACATATTACCATTAGTGTCAGCTAATTCAATTTCTACAGCAGGTTGACCAATGTCGACTTTTCTTAAAACAACTACTCTCTCTTTCAATTTCTTTACATAATATGAAGCTGCTATTGCATTATCAAAATTTGTAGTTATAGAATCCAATGCGGCTAAATTTATATAATAAATTAACTGTGTAATAACCATATATGGAGCAACCACCGATTTATTATATTTTATGGCATAGTTTTTAAGAAATAATAGTTGCCTGTCAAAAACATTATTTGAAATTGAATCGTACAATTCCATCGTTTTACTATCATTTTTAGCTTGAGCTTCACTATATTTTGTATTACATTCTTCCTGTAAACCAGCAAAAACTTTCATTTCACGCATAACCTTTTCATATTCATATTGGGTTCTGCTTCCAGTAATTCTAACATTTTCAACTGAATCAGCATTACCCAAAACCTGAATATCCGAATTTTCAATAAAAAAAGTTGCAGTTTTATCTTTCCCTTCAAATTCAAGGTGAGCAATATCAGGTATGTCTACTTTTCCCTTTAGCAAAAAATCACCATTTTTACTAAGAACAGAATCAATAGTATTGCTTACACCAAATTGATTATTAGCTTTTATGCGAACCCATCCGTTTTTCAATCCATTAATCTTACCATAAATTCTAAATAAATTTCCTGTTCCATATTGGGCATTTGCAACAAATACGATAACTAAAAACAAAACAAACAACGATATTTTCTTCATAAATATTTTTTTGATAAAATTAAAACATAATGGAATACAACTATGAGCTTTAACACATATTTAATAAAAAAGGCTGCTTATAAATAATAAACAGCCATTTTAAAATAGTTTTAAATAAGCTAAAAACTTATTTATCTTGCGTATTTAAAGTTTTTGCCTAAATAAAGAGCTGCATCGCCCAAATTTTCTTCAATACGAAGCAATTGGTTATATTTTGCAATTCTTTCGGAACGGCAAGCAGAACCAGTTTTAATTAAACCGGTATTCAGAGCTACAGCTAAATCAGCTATAGTAACGTCTTCTGTTTCGCCGGAACGATGGCTCATTATTGCGGTATAAGAATTACGGTAAGCCATATTAACAGCATTAATAGTTTCTGTTAAAGTACCAATCTGATTTACTTTAATAAGAATAGAATTAGCAACACCTTGCTTAATACCTTCACTTAATCTTTTCACATTGGTTACAAATAAATCATCACCAACTAATTGAACACGATCACCCATTTTATCAGTCATTAATTTCCAACCAGCCCAATCATCTTCAGCCATACCATCCTCAATTGAAATAATAGGGTATTTTTTAGTCCAGTTATCCCAATAATCAACCATTTGGGCAGGAGTTAACTTATCACCTGTTGATTTATGCAAATGATAAACATTTTCTTCAGCTAAATAATATTCTGAAGAAGCAGGATCAAGTCCAATATAAATATCCTGACCAGGCTTATAACCAGCATTTTCAATTGCCTGAAGAATAACTGTTACTGCTTCTTCATTAGATTTTAAATTTGGGGCAAAACCACCTTCATCTCCAACATTGGTAGAATAACCTTGTTTTTTTAAAACCGATTTTAAATGATGAAAAACTTCAGCACCCATTCTGATAGCATCAGTAAAATTGGAAGCACCAACCGGCATAATCATAAATTCCTGAAAATCTATACTATTATCTGCATGAGAACCTCCATTAATGATGTTCATCATTGGAATTGGTAACGTATTAGCATTAACTCCACCAATATATCTGTATAAATATTGTCCGGTTTCCTGAGAAGCAGCATAAGCGACAGCCAAGGAAACACCTAGAATCGCATTTGCACCTAAATTAGATTTATTTGGAGTGGCATCAAGCTCGATCATACGCTTATCTATAGCAATCTGATCAGTAACATCCATACCTTTCAATTCTTCATTTAATGTTTTATTTACATTTTGAACAGCTTTCAAAACGCCTTTACCTAAGTATAACGATTTATCATCGTCTCTTAATTCACAAGCTTCATGAATTCCTGTTGAAGCACCGGAAGGAACAGCTGCTCTGCCAACAATGCCATTATTTGTAATTACTTCAACTTCAACTGTTGGATTTCCTCTAGAATCCAATATTTGACGGGCAAAAATATTAAGAATCGCACTCATTTTATTATTTTTTTTAATTATTAAATTGATGTCAAAATTAATTATTATTTTCCATATTGCATAAAAAAAGGATAAAGTGAAACCACTTTATCCTTTTTTTTATTTTAAGAAAGGAAGAATTAAGCTTCAGCTTTTTCGTTGCTTTCTTCAGTTGCAGTTTCCTCAATCACTTTAGCTTCTTCAATAGCCTTTGTTTTTTGAGTTTTTTCTGCTTTAGGAGCAACAGTTTCGTCAGCTTTTTTCTTGCTTCGTTTTCTACGTGTTGATTTACCTGCTTTATCGTCTTTAGCTTTCAATAAACTTTCGTTATAGTCAACTAATTCGATAATACACATATCAGCATTATCACCTAAACGTGTACCGGTTTTTAAAATCCGTGTATATCCACCTGGTCTTTCGGCTATTTTAACAGAAATTTCTCTAAATAATTCTGTAATAGCTTCTTTACTTTGAAGATAACTAAATACAACTCTACGTGAATTTGTAGAATCTTCTTTAGCTCTGTTTAACAATGGTTCTACATAAGTTCTTAAGGCTTTAGCTTTAGCAACAGTAGTTGTAATTCTCTTATGTAAAATTAAGGAAGTAGCCATGTTAGACAACATGTGAATTCTATGAGAATGAGTTCTTCCTAACTTATTTATTTTTTTTCCGTGTCTCATTTCGATTAATCTTTATCCAATTTATATTTTGCCACATTCATACCAAATTCCATACTTTTACTTTTAACAAGTTGTTCCAACTCTGTTAAAGATTTTTTTCCGAAATTTCTGAATTTCAACAAATCGTTTTTATTAAATGATACTAATTCACCTAAGGTTTCCACTTCAGCTGCTTTCAAACAATTAAGAGCTCGAACAGAAAGATCCATATCAACCAATTTGGTTTTTAATAGCTGACGAATATGTAAGGTGTTTTCGTCAAATTCTTCTGAAATTGCTTTTTCTTCGGTTTCCAGTGTGATTCTTTCATCTGAAAAAAGCATAAAGTGGTGAATTAATATTTTTGCTGCTTCTTTTAAAGCATCCTTGGGATGAATTGACCCATCGGTATTAATTTCCAGAATTAATTTTTCATAATCTGTTTTTTGTTCAACCCTAAAATTATCAATTGTAAATTTTACATTTCTGATAGGAGTATGAATTGAGTCAATTGCAATAGTACCAATGCTGTCATTTGAATTTTTGTTTTCTTCAGCAGGAACATAACCGCGACCTTTATTGATTGCAAGTTCCATGTTGATTTTAACAGACGGCTCCATAGTACAAATCACCATTTCAGGATTTAACACCTGAAAACCGTTAAGGAATTTATTGATATCACCGGCTTTGAAAACATCTTGCCCTGAAATGTTAACTTGAATTCTTTCGCTGTTCACATTTTCTATCTGACGTTTAAAACGAATTTGTTTTAATTTGAGGATGATTTCTGTAACATCTTCAACAACGCCTTTAATAGATGAAAATTCCTGGTCAACACCCTCAATTTTCACAGAAGTAATTGCAAATCCTTCTAAAGAAGAAAGCAAAATACGACGTAATGCATTCCCAACAGTAATACCGTAACCAGGTTCCAAAGGACGAAATTCGAATTGTCCTTGAAATTGGTCGGCTTCTATCATGATAACCTTATCAGGTTTTTGAAAAGCTAATATTGCCATTTGGTTAAATTTTTCTGTTTTTATTAAATAAATTGTTTTATTTTTATAACAAAACAATTTTAAAATTCTTTTTAAAGAAAAGTACTCAATTATTATTTTGAATACAATTCGACGATAAGCTGTTCTTTGATATTTTCTGGTATCTCAGCTCTTTCTGGATAGTTAAGGAATTTACCTTTTAAAGAATTTAAATCCCATTCCAACCATGAATGTTGATTAACTCTGGATGCAACAGAATTAGTAATCGCCTCCAACGATTTGGATTTTTCTCTAACAGATACAATATCACCAGCTTTTAAACAATAAGAAGGAATATTAACAACATTTCCATTAACTGTAATATGGCAATGAGAAACTAATTGTCTGGCTCCACTTCTTGATGGTGCAATACCTAATCTGTAAACAACATTATCTAATCTGGATTCAATAAGTTGCAATAAATTTTCACCGGTAATACCTTTTTTATGTGCAGCTTTATTAAATATATTTCTAAATTGTTTTTCTAAAATACCATAAGTATATTTAGCTTTTTGTTTTTCCTGTAATTGAAGACCATATTCAGATTGTTTTGATCTTCTTTTATTAGTTCCACCATGTTGTCCCGGAGGATAATTCCTTTTTTCAAAAGAACGATCTGGTCCAAAAATTGGATCTTTAAATTTTCTTGCTATTTTGGTTTTTGGCCCTGTATATCTTGCCATAATCTTTATATTATTTTATAATGATTCTTAAATAATTCTGAAAAAACACATCAGTTGTTAAACTCTTCTTCTTTTCGGAGGTCTGCAACCATTATGTGGTAAAGGAGTAACATCCATAATTTCAATCACTTCTATCCCAGAAGAATGTATCGTTCTAATTGCAGATTCCCTACCTGCACCAGGACCTTTAACATAAGCCTTTACTTTTCGTAAACCTAAGTCATAAGCAACTTTCGAACAATCTGTTGCAGCCATTTGTGCTGCATAAGGAGTATTCTTTTTAGAACCCTTAAATCCCATTTTCCCAGCTGATGCCCAAGAAATAACTTGTCCGGCATTATTGGTAAGGGAAATGATGATGTTGTTAAAAGAAGCATTAATAAATGCTTTACCCATCGGTTCTATTTTAACAACTCTTTTTTTTGTAACTTTAGCAGTTTTTGCCATATCTACTATTATTTAAACTTCTTAATTTATTACTAATGATTAACCTTTAGGTGCTTTTTTCTTATTAGCAACAGTTTTCTTTCTCCCTTTTCTGGTTCTAGCATTGTTCTTGGTGCTTTGACCTCTTGAAGGTAATCCCAGACGATGTCTGATTCCACGATAACAACCAATATCCATTAAGCGTTTGATGTTTGTTTGTACCTCTGAACGAAGTGCACCCTCCACTTTTATTTGGTCATTAATAATCGTACGAATCGCATTTTGCTCATCGTCATTCCAATCGTTAACTTTTTTGTTAACATCTATACCGGCTTCTAGTAAAATTTTCTGAGCAGTAGGTTTTCCTATACCATAAATGTATGTCAAACCAATTTCTCCTCTTTTATTTTTCGGTAAATCTATTCCTGCAATTCTTGCCATAAAACTTTTGTATATTTTACAGATTAATTATTTGTGTTACCCTTGTCTTTGTTTATACTTAGGATTCTTTTTGTTTATCACATAAATTCTTCCTTTGCGGCGAACTATCTTGCAATCGGGTGTTCTTTTCTTAACAGATGTTCTAACTTTCATTATTATATGTTTTTTTTTATTTATACCTGAATGTTATTCTTCCCTTTGTCAAATCATAAGGTGACATTTCAAGCTGTACCTTATCTCCCGGTAAAATTTTAATATAATGCATTCTCATTTTACCGGAAATATGAGCAGTAATGATATGTCCATTTTCCAATTCAACACGAAACATTGCATTTCCTAGAGATTCTGTAACTGTACCATCCTGTTGAATTGATGTTTGTTTTGCCATTTAGCTACTCTTTTTAATTATTAATATTATTTAAAACATTTTCTATTTCTTCAAAACTTGAAAGTATTTCAGCTTTCCCTTTCCTCACAACAACATTATGTTCATAATGTGCTGAAGGCAGACGATCAGAAGTACGTATTGTCCAACCATCATTCTCTTGTATTACATTTCTTACACCCATATTAATCATGGGTTCTATTGCAATTACCAAACCTGAATTAAGTTTCATTCCGGTTCCCTGTTTACCATAATTTGGTATTTCGGGCTTTTCATGCAATTTCCTTCCTAAACCATGTCCTACAAGATCACGTACAACAGAATAACCTAAACTTTCAACATAACTTTGAATTTCAAATCCAATATCACCTATTCTTTTCCCTTCAATAGCTGCACTTATACCTCTATAAAGCGATTCTTTTGTTGCAGCCATTAAGCGTTTTTTTTCCTCGCTTACAATACCAACTGCAAATGTATAGGCTGAATCTCCATAAAATCCATTTTTTAAAGTTCCACAATCAATTGACACAAGGTCTCCATCATGTAAAACTCTTTTTCCTGGTATTCCATGAACGACTTCATCGTTTACTGAAATACAAAGTGTATGTTTAAACCCGTTATAACCTTTAAAACCTGGTAAAGCATTATGAGCTCTAATAAACTCCTCTGCTATTCTATCCAGATATAAAGTATCAATCCCTGGTTTTATATGTTTAGCAACTTCTGCTAAGGTTTTACCAACAAGTAAAGAACTTTCACGTAATAATTCTATTTCTTCTTCTGTCTTATAATGGATCATTTCAAATTGAAATTTAAATACTTAGGCACTCATTCCAACAGCAGATCTTCCCTTAATCCTTCCAGATTTGGTTAACCCATCGTAATGACGCATTAATAAATGACTTTCAATTTGTTGTAAGGTATCTAATACAACTCCTACTAAAATTAGTAATGAAGTTCCACCATAAAATTGTGCAAATTGAGTATTAACTCCAAATAATCTTACAATAGCAGGCATAATAGCAACAAAAGCTAAAAATAAAGAGCCAGGTAAAGTTATTCGTGACATAACATCGTCCAAAAATTCGGCTGTTTTCTTACCTGGTTTTACACCAGGAATAAAACCACCATTCTTTTTCATCTCTTCTGCCATCTGATTAGGATTAATTGTGACTGCAGTATAAAAATATGTAAAAGCTACAATCATTAAAGCAAATACAAAATTATACCAAAATCCATTAAAATCAGAAAAGATGGAAACAAAACCAGTTAATGATTCTGATGCTGCAAATCCGGCTATTGTAATTGGAATAAACATAATAGCCTGAGCAAAAATAATTGGCATTACTCCAGCTGCATTTACTTTTAAAGGAATATACTGACGTACACCACCATATTGTTTATTTCCAACTATTCTTTTAGCATACTGAACAGGAATTCTTCGAGTACCTTGAACTAACAAAATACAAACAAGAATTACCAAAACCAGGACTACCAATTCAACAAGGAAAATTACCAATCCTCCACCTTGTTCTTCCATTCTGGAAATGAATTCACCAAATAAAGCAAAAGGTAATCTTGCGATAATACCAATCATAATTAGCATAGAAATACCGTTACCAATACCCTTGTCTGTAATTTTTTCACCCATCCACATTACAAATAGAGTTCCTGCTATAAGAATTATAGTAGATGAAACCCAAAAGAAAGTAGAAGGAGATAAAACATTAGGATTAAAAGGAGATATTGCTTCAGGTGGCAATTGATGTATTAAATTTGCAATATAGCCTGGAGCCTGAAAACCAGTTATTATTACAGTTAAATAACGAGTAATCTGATTGATTTTCTTTCTTCCGCTTTCTCCTTCTTTTTGCATTTTTTGAAAATAAGGTATTGCCATACCCAATAACTGAACAACAATAGAAGCAGAAATATAAGGCATAATTCCAAGTGCAAAAATTGAAGCATTTGAAAAAGCACCTCCGGAAAACATATTTAATAAACCTAAAATACCTTCACTGGTTTGACTTTGTAAAGCGCCTAATTGATTTGGATCAACGCCGGGTAAAACAACATAAGAGCCAAATCTGTAAATTAATACAATTCCAATCGTATAAAGAATTCTCTTTCGAAGCTCTTCAATCTTGTAGATATTTCTTATTGTCTGTATAAATCTTTTCATGCAATGTAAATTAAATAGTTGTTGCTACTCCACCATTAGCTTCAATAGCTTTAATAGCTGTTTGAGTAAAAGCATGTGCTTTTACTTCTAATTTTGCCTTTAATTCGCCTCTGCCCAAAATCTTTACCAAATCATTTTTTGATATTAATCCATTTCCTTTTAAAACATCAATATCAATAACTTGTAAATTTTTAGTTTCTGCTAATTTTTGCAATACATCAATATTGATGCCACTATATTCCTTACGATTGAAATTTTTAAATCCAAACTTGGGAACTCTCCTGTAAATAGGCATTTGTCCACCTTCAAAACCAAATTTTCGAGAATATCCTGATCTTGACTGTGCTCCTTTGTTACCTCTTGTAGAAGTACCGCCTTTACCAGATCCTTGACCTCTTCCTATTCTTTTGCATGATTTTACTGAACCTCTTGCCGGTTTAAGATTACTTAAATCCATAATATCTTTAAAATTTAAAATAGTTTTTGACTAAATTTCCTCAACTATCAATAAATGTTTAACTTTATTGATCATTCCTTCAACTTGCGGTGTTAATTCTTTTTCAACAACCTGATGCATTTTTTTGATGCCAAGTGCTACCAAAGTCCGTTTTTGACGTTCTGGTCTGTCAATACCGCTTTTTATTTGTTTTATTTTTACTTTTTTCATTACTTAACAGATTAAAGGTATTTATTAACCATTAAAAACTTTGTCTAATTCAATCCCTCTCATTTTTGCAACCATGTAAGGATCTTTTAGTTGAACTAAAGCATTGATAGTAGCCTTAACTACACTATGAGGATTAGAAGAACCTTTTGATTTAGCCAAAACATCCTTTACTCCAACACTTTCCAGTACAGCACGCATAGCACCACCAGCTATAACTCCAGTTCCTGGTGCTGCTGGTTTTAAAAATACTTTTGCACCACTATATTTACCATCTTGTTCGTGAGGTAAAGTTCCTTTTAATACAGAAACCTTAACTAAATTCTTTTTAGCATCATCCACTCCTTTTGCAATTGCAGCAGTAACTTCCTTGGCTTTTCCCAAACCGTAACCAACAACTCCATTTTCATTACCAACTACAACAATTGCTGAGAAACTAAAAGTTCTACCCCCTTTGGTTACTTTGGTAACTCTATTTATACTAACCAATCTATCTTTAAATTCGATTTCGCTAGATTTTACTCTCTTTACGTTTATATCTGCCATAACATATTAGAATTTTAAACCTCCTTCTCTAGCAGCTTCTGCTAAAGATTTCACTCTACCGTGATATAAATAACCATTTCTATCAAAAACAACAGTATTGATACCTGCTTCTAAGGCTCTTTCTGCTATTACTTGCCCAATAATTTTAGATTTTTCCAATTTTGCTACCTTTGTATTAGCAAATGATTTCTCCATTGTTGATGCAGCGGCTATTGTTTTTCCACATGAATCATCAATAATCTGGGCATAGATTTCTTTATTACTTCTAAAAACAGACAATCTTGGTCTTTCTGAAGTACCGAGAATCACTTTTCTGATTCTTTTCTTGATACGAAATCTTCTGAATTCTTTTCTATTCTTTAGTGCCATCCTATTAGGATTTTATTAAATTAATTATTATTTACTTGATGCAGCTTTACCAGCTTTCTTTCTAACAACTTCACCCATAAATCTAATACCTTTTCCTTTATATGGTTCAGGTTTTCTTAATGAACGAATTTTTGAAGATACTTGACCTAACAATTGCTTATCAAATGATTTTAATATAATTGTTGGATTTTTCCCTCTTTCTGCTGTTGTTTCAACTGTAACTTCACTTGGTAATTCCATGAAAATATTATGGGAATAACCTAATGCAAGTTCTAATAATTGACCATTAGCTTGTGCTTTGTATCCTACACCTATTATTTCCTGTACGGAAGTATAACCTTCAGAAACACCTTTAACCATATTAAAGATTAATGATCTGTATAAACCATGTAATGCTCTGTGACGGTTTTGATCTGTAGGTCTTTCTACAGTTATTATGTTTTCTTCATTGTTTACGTTTACCTTTATTGCCGGATCAACAGTCTGAACCAATGTACCTAAAGTTCCTTTAACAGATATTACATTTTGTTCTGAAATATTAATTTCTACGCCTTTTGGCAATTGAATTGGTAATTTCCCTATTCTTGACATTTTTATTTCTCCTCAATTAGCTTATATAACATAAAACTTCGCCACCAATATTCTTGGTTCTGGCCTCTTTATCTGTCATCACTCCGTGTGATGTGGAAAGTATCGCAATACCTAAACCATTCATAACTCTTGGTAAATTATCAGCACCAACGTATTTTCTCAAACCTGGACTACTAACTCTGTTGAGTTTGTTAATAGCTGAAGTTTTACTTATAGGATGATATTTTAAAGCTATTTTAATAGTATATGGAAGAGCTTCATCTTCAAATTTGTAATTTAGGATGTATCCTTTATCAAATAAGATTTTGGTAAGTTCTTTTTTAAGCTTTGATGAAGGTATTTCAACAACCCTGTGTTTTGCCATCACGGCATTTCTGATTCTTGTTAAGAAATCTGCAATAGGATCAGTGACCATTTTTATATATATTTAATTGTTACTTTTAAAAAAATTAATTACCAACTAGCTTTTGTTATTCCCGGAATTAAACCAGCCAAAGCCATTTCTCTGAAATTGATACGAGATACTCCAAATTGACGCATATAACCTTTAGGTCTGCCAGTTAGCTGACATCTGTTATGCAAACGTACTGGTGAAGCATTTTTTGGCAATTTTTGTAAACCTATATAATCTCCAGCTTCTTTAAGAGCAGCTCTTTTAGCAGCGTATTTTGCAACTAATTTCTGCCTTTTTACTTCTTTTGCTTTTATTGACTCTTTTGCCATGTTATTGTTGTTTATTTTGATTTTTAAAAGGTAATCCGAATTCTTTTAACAGAGCTAAAGCTTCTTTATCATTGGTAGCTGTAGTTACAAATGTAATATCCATACCGCTGATTTTGCTTAATTTATCTATATTTATTTCAGGGAAAATTAATTGTTCGGTAATTCCGAAAGTATAATTTCCTTTTCCGTCAAATCCTTTATCGTTAATACCTCTAAAGTCTCTGATACGTGGTATAGATACAGAAATCAACCTGTCTAAAAATTCATACATCCTATCGCCTCTTAATGTCACTCTTACACCAACTGGCATACCTTTACGCAACTTAAAGTTAGATATATCCTTACGTGATTTTGTTGCAACTGCTTTTTGACCTGCAATCATTGTCATTTCTTCAATACCGTTATCAATTTGTTTTTTATCGGTAATTGCGGATCCAATTCCTTGATTTAAAGAAATTTTAACTAAACGAGGAACCTGCATAGAAGATTTATATTGAAATTCTTTCATTAAAGCAGGAACAACTTCTTCGCTATATTTGTTTTTTAATCTGGCTGTATAACTCATTACTTAATTACCTCCCCTGATTTTTTTGAATAACGAACTAATTTATCTGTTTTAGCATCCAGCTTTCTTCCGATTTTAGTTGCATTACCCTTTGAATCAACTACCATAAGATTTGAAATATGAACCGGAGCTTCTTGTTTTACGATACCGCCCTGGGTATTTTTTGCATTTGGCTTGGTATGCTTTGTTACCAAATTAATTCCTTCAACAATTGCTGTATAATCCTTAGTTTCAACGATAAGAACTTTACCTTGCATTCCTTTGGAATTACCGGCTATTACCTTCACGGAATCACCCTTTTTTATATGTAATTTAGGTTGCATATACTTTTTTTTTTTACATTAAAGCACTTCAGGTGCTAATGAAACTATTTTCATAAACTGTTTTTCTCTCAATTCTCTGGCAACAGGTCCAAAAATACGAGTGCCTCTAAGTTCTTCTGTAGCAGTCAATAATACAACTGCATTATCATCGAATCTAATATAAGAACCATCGCTTCTTCTTACTTCCTTTTTTGTTCTAACAACCACAGCTTTTGAAACTGTGCCTTTCTTTACGTTGCCAGATGGTAATGCATCTTTAATGGTAACAATGATTTTATCACCAACTGAAGCATATCTTTTTCTGGTGCCTCCCAGTACTCTGATACACAAGGCGCTCTTAGCTCCACTGTTATCAGCAACAATCAATCTCGATTCTTGTTGTATCATAACTTATTTTGCTCTTTCAATTATTTCAACTAATCTCCAACATTTATTTTTGCTCATTGGTCTTGTTTCCATGATTTTAACGGTATCACCTTCGTTACATTCGTTTTTCTCATCGTGAGCCATAAATTTGGAAGTCTTTTTCACAAACTTTCCGTATTTTGGATGTTTTACTTTTCTTTCGATAACAACAGAAATAGATTTATCCATTTTATTGCTAACGACTAGACCGGTTCTTTCTTTTCTTAATGATCTGGTTTCCATCTTATTTAAGATTTCTATTTGTAAAATATTACGCTTTTGCAATTATTTCTTCCAATTCTCTTTTTCTGAGTTCTGTTAAAATCCTTGCAATCGATTTACGATATTGCCCAATTACATTTGGATTTTCCAAAGGAGAAACAGCGTGATTCATTTTTAATTTAGAAAGTTGATTTCTTTCTTCGTCTAATCTTTCTTTCAATTCCTGAGTAGAAAGTTCTTTGATTACTTCTTGTTTCATTACTTTGCTTATATTGATTCTTCAACAAAATCTCTTCTTACTACTAATTTTGTGCTAATTGGTAACTTTTGTGCTGCTAGTCTTAAAGCTTCTTTTGCTATTTCAAAGGAAACGCCTTCTGCTTCAAATAAAATTCTGCCTGGAGTTACTCTTGCAACAAAATATTCCGGTGCACCTTTACCTTTACCCATACGAACTTCTGCAGGTTTCTTAGTAATTGGCTTATCTGGAAATACTCTGATCCAAATCTGTCCTTCACGTTTCATGTAACGGGTTACTGCTTGACGTGCTGCTTCGATTTGTCTTCCTGTTAGTAAACATTCTTCCAATGCCTTAATACCGAATGATCCGAATGCAAGTTGACTTCCGCGTTTTGCGTTGCCTTTCATCTTGCCTTTCTGCATTTTCCTGTATTTGGTCTTTTTTGGCTGTAACATTGCTATTTATTATTATAGTGATTACTTTTTTAACGATAATTATATTATCTTCTTTTTCTATTGTTAGGTCTTTGTCTTTGATTGCTCTGAGAAGATGGTTTGTTATCCTTAGTTCCTGTTGTTGTAGGAACTAATTCTCTTTTACCATATACCATCCCTTTACAAATCCATACTTTTACACCTATACGACCATAAGTAGTATGAGCTTCTGCCAAGGCATAATCAATATCGGCTCTTAATGTATGTAATGGAGTACGACCTTCTTTATATTGTTCGCGTCTTGCCATTTCAGCACCACCTATTCTACCGGAAATTAGTACTTTTATACCCTCAGCACCTATCCTCATCGAAGATGCGATTGCTGTTTTTATAGCTCTTCTGTAGGATACTCTACCTTCAATTTGTTTTGCAATTGTTGCTGAAACAATGATAGCATCTAACTCAGGACGTTTAATTTCAGATATATTGATTTGAACTTCTTTGTTGGTAAGTTTTTTTAATTCTTCTTTTAACTTGTCAACTTCCTGACCACCTTTACCAATTATTAGACCTGGGCGAGCAGTATTAATAGTTACAGTAACCAATTTTAAAGTACGTTCGATATTTATTCTCGCAATGCCTGCTTTAGCTAAACGTGCATTTAAGTACTGTCTTATCTTGTTGTCCTCGATAAGCTTTGGTGCAAAGTTTTTTCCGCCATACCAATTAGAATCCCAACCTCTGATGATACCTAATCTGCTGCCTATAGGATTTACTTTTTGTCCCATTTATTCTTGTTTAATGTGTTTTTACTATTAATTATTTATTTTCCAATGTTTCAGCAACATTAATTCTGCTATCAATAATCATTGTAATATGACTCGAGCGTTTTCTAATACGATGAGCTCTTCCCTGTGGTGCCGTTCTGATTCTTTTCAGTTGTCTGCCACCATCAACAAAAACTTCTTTTACAAATAGATTACTGTCTTCAATTCTAATACCTTCATTTTTACTTTGCCAGTTAGCAATTGCTGAAAGCAATAATTTGCGTAATTTTATGGCAGATTCTTTAGAACTGAATTGTAATATGTGTAAAGCTTTTTCCACATTTACGCCACGGATTAAATCAGCCATTAATCTGGTTTTCCTTGGTGAGGAAGGATTATTGGTTAATTTGGCAAAATATAAAGATTTTTTTGCTTCTTTTTCCTGTTCTGCTTTGATATGTTTCCTTGATCCCATTTCTGTAGATTATTTATTTTTTGCCTTTGTCCTTATTACCAGCATGACCTCTGAAAGTTCTTGTTGGAGCGAATTCGCCTAATTTGTGACCAACCATGTTTTCGGTAACATATACAGGAATAAACTTATTCCCATTATGTACTGCTATTGTTTGTCCTACAAAGTCAGGTGAAATCATTGAGGCTCTTGACCATGTCTTTATTGCTACCTTTTTATTTTTTTCGATAGCATCAAGAACCTTTTTCTCTAACTTATACTCTATATAAGGACCTTTTTTTAATGAACGACTCATAGTAAAGTGTTTTTAAATCTTGATTATTTCTTTCTTGAAACGATTATATATTTGTTAGAATCTTTTTTCTTAGATCTTGTCTTGTAACCTTTAGCTGGCATACTATTTCTTGATCTAGGATGACCTCCTGAAGAACGGCCTTCACCTCCACCCATTGGGTGATCTACAGGATTCATTACTACACCTCTAACCCTTGGTCTGCGACCCTGCCAACGACTTCTTCCAGCTTTACCTGACACTTCAAGGCTATGATCAATATTTGAAACCATGCCTATAGTAGCTTTACAGCTTTGTAAAATCATACGTGTTTCTCCGGATGGCATTTTTACAATTGCATATTTTTCGTCTCTTGACATTAATTGCCCATAAGCTCCTGCACTACGGCTAAGCTTTGCACCTTGTCCGGGTTTTAACTCTAGATTATGAATTATAGTTCCAAAAGGAATTTCACTCAAAAACAAAGTATTACCTATTTCAGGTGTAGCACCTTTACCAGATATAACTTGTTGCCCAACTTTTAATCCATGAGGAGCAATTATATATCGTTTTTCGCCATCGGCATAAAATAATAATGCAATACGTGCAGTTCTGTTTGGATCGTATTCGATAGTTTTAACAGTTGCAGGAATATTATCTTTATCTCGTTTAAAATCTATTAATCTATAAGCTTGTTTATGACCACCGCCCATATAACGCATTGTCATTTTACCTGTATTGTTACGTCCTCCACTTCTTTTCTTTGGAGATAATAAACTTTTCTCAGGAATATCGGTAGTTATTTCGTCAAAAGCGCTAATAATTTTAAAACGCTGACCTGGTGTTGTTGGTTTAAATTTTCTAAGAGCCATTTCTTTACTTTATATATTGCTATAAAAATCAATTGTTTCCCCTGCAGCTAATGTTACTATAGCTTTTTTGAAGGTGCTGCTTTTCCCGTTAATAAAACCGGCTTTTGTATAACGCGATTTTGCTTTACCAGAATAAATCATTGTGTTGATGACATCAACTTTAACACCATACAAGCTTTCAACTGCTTTCTTTATTTCAATTTTATTTGCCTTCCTGTTGACTATAAACCCAAAGCGATTTGTCATTTTTTCGCTTACGCTTGTCATTTTCTCAGTTATTAGTGGCTTTATAATAATGCTCATTTTGTATTAGCTGTTATGTTTTTTCTATTAAAATTTTTAAACTTCGCTTTGAATTTTGTTAAATTCTATAATCGAACTTTCTAAAAACATGATATTATTTGCATTCAATATATCGTAAGTATTTAAATCTGTTATATTTACGACTTTTACTCTACCCAGATTACGGGAGGACAAATATACGCTTTTATTTGATTCAAAAAGCACTAATAATGTTTTTTTATCAAAAATTTTCAAATTATTTAAAATTTCAATGAAATTTTTAGTTTTTGGAGCTTCAAAAGCAAAATCTTCTATAACTAAGATATTGTTTTCCTTAGCTTTATAACTTATAGCAGATTTTCTAGCTAATCTCTTTAATTTTTTATTTAATTTGAATCTGTAATCTCTTGGTCTTGGACCAAAAACTCTACCACCACCTACAAAAAGTGGTGAGTTGATATCACCTGAACGTGCTCCGCCAGTACCTTTTTGTTTCTTTAGTTTTTTGGTACTTCCTGATACTTCTGATCTTTCTTTTGATTTATGAGTACCTTGACGTTGATTTGCCAAATACTGTTTAACATCAAGATAGATTGCATGATCATTTGGTTCAATACCAAAAACAGAATCATTTAACTGAACCGATCTATCGGTCTTGTTACCGCTTGTGTTATATACTACTAACTCCATCTTTCAATAATTACATATGAACCCTTTGGACCAGGAACTGATCCTTTAACTAAAATTAAATTCTTTTCTAAAATGATTTTTACTACTTGTAGGTTAATCATTTTACGACGATTTCCGCCTGTTCTTCCAGCCATGCGTAAGCCTTTGAATACTCTTGATGGCCATGAGGATGCACCTACAGAGCCTGGAGCTCTCAATCTATCATGCTGTCCATGTGTGGCATCACCTACTCCACGGAATCCATGTCTTTTTACTACACCTTGAAAACCTTTTCCTTTTGTAGTTCCAACAACATCTATATATTCACCTTCTATGAATATATCAGCTAATAAAACATCACCAAATTGCTTTTGATGTCCTGCTTCAAAACGAGTAAACTCATAAACAAACTTTTTTGGAGTTGTTCCTGCTTTTTTGAAGTGACCTTTCAAAGCATTGGTAGTATGCTTTTCTTTCTTTTCATCAAAAGAAATCTGAATGGCTTCATAACCATCAGTCTCTTTTGTTTTTACTTGCGTTACTACGCAAGGACCAGCTTCTATAACCGTGCATGGGATATTTTTCCCAGCGGCATCGTATATGCTCGTCATTCCGATTTTTCTTCCAATTAATCCTGACATTGTACTTTGTTTTTTTTCTTTCTAAATTTACAGTTATTATCTACAAAAAAAATTATACTTTAATTTCAACTTCTACACCACTTGGTAATTCAAGTTTCATTAATGCATCAATTGTTTTTGATGTAGTACTGTAAATATCCAGTAATCTCTTATAAGAACACAACTGGAATTGTTCACGTGATTTTTTGTTTACGAATGTTGAACGTAATACAGTATAAATCTTTTTATTAGTAGGCAATGGAATTGGACCATTAACTACAGCACCTGTTGACTTTACAGTCTTTACAATTTTCTCAGCTGATTTATCAACTAAATTGTAATCGTAGGACTTTAACTTTATTCTGATTCTTTGATTCACTTTAATTATTAATTTAAAATTAATATACTATATATGTTGTTAACCTTTGATTCCTTTAACACTATTAACTACTTCCTCAACTATACTTGCAGGTGCTTGATTAAAATGTGAAAACTGCATTGTTGAAGTTGCTCTGCCTGAAGATAAAGTACGTAAAGTAGTAACATAACCAAACATACTAGACAAAGGCACGTTAGCTTTTACAATTTGATATCCGATTTTTGCATCAATTTGTTCTAAGACACCTCTACGTTTATTCAAATCTCCTGTAACATCTCCAATATAATCTTCAGGAGTTACAATTTCTATTTTCATTATTGGTTCCAATAAAATTGGTTTTGCTTTTTTACAAGCTTCTTTAAAAGCTATTTTTGCTGCAATTTCAAATGATAATGAATCAGAGTCAACAGGATGGAACGAACCATCTAAAACTTTAACTTTTAAACTTTCTACAGGAAATCCTGCTAAAACACCATTTGTCATAGCTGCTTTAAATCCTTTTTCAATTGCAGGAATGTATTCTTTTGGAATATTACCACCTCTGACTTCATTGATAAATTGCAACCCTTTAACACCTTCATCTGCAGGAGATAATTCTACTTCAATATCAGCAAATTTACCTCTTCCACCTGTTTGTTTTTTATAAACTTCTTTAAATTTGATCGTTGAAGTTATAGCTTCTTTATATGCAACCTGAGGTTTACCCTGATTACATTCAACCATAAATTCACGTTTTAATCTATCCACTAATATTTCCAAATGTAATTCACCCATTCCACTAATAATGGTCTGACCTGAATCTTCATCAGTCTTTACAGTAAAAGTTGGATCTTCTTCTGCAAGTTTATATAAAGCATTTGAAAGTTTATCAATTTCTTTTTGAGCAATTGGTTCTATTGCAATACTTATAACAGGATCGGGAAACTCAATGGTTTCTAATATTATTGGATGCTTTTCATCACATAATGTGTCTCCGGTTCTAATATCTTTAAACCCAACAGCAGCTCCAATATCTCCCGCTTCAATTCTTTCAAGTGGATTTTGCTTATTAGCATGCATTTGCATAATACGCGAAATGCGTTCTTTTTTACCAGTACTTGTATTTAATACGTAAGAACCAGCTTCGAGTGTACCCGAATAAACCCTAAAAAAGGCTATTCTTCCTACATAAGGATCAGTTGCTATTTTAAAAGCCAATGCTGACATTGGTTCTTTTGCATTTGGTCTTCTCTCTTCATGTTCATCTGTTTTAGGATTAATTCCTATAACTGATGGAACATCCATTGGACTCGGAAGAAATCTGATTACAGCATCCAAAAGTTTTTGAACACCTTTATTTTTAAAAGATGCTCCGCAAATTACAGGAGTAATTCTCATTTCAACTGTAGCTTTTCTAATTGAAGCAATCATTTCATCTTCTGAGATTGAATTATGATCAAGTAAGAACTTATTTAGTAAATCATCACTTTCTTCAGCAACACCCTCTATTAATTTAGTGCGATATTCATCTACTGTATCAATTAAATCTTCAGGTATAGGAATTTCAACTATTTCAGTTCCATTAGAGGTTTCTTCCCAATAATAAGCTTTATTTGAAATCAAATCAACGATTCCAACAAAAGTATCTTCTTGACCGATTGGTATTTGAAGTGGTATAGGATTAGCTCCCAAACGATCTCTTATCTGATCCAAAACATTATAAAAATCTGCTCCAGCTCTGTCCATTTTATTAATGAAAGATAATCTTGGAACATTGTATTTGTCTGCTTGGCGCCAAACAGTTTCAGATTGAGGTTCAACACCACCTACCGCGCAAAACAAAGCAACAGCACCATCTAGAACCCTTAATGAACGTTCTACTTCAACAGTGAAATCAACGTGACCGGGAGTATCAATGATATTAATTTTATAGCGCTCACTATTGTAATCCCAAAAAACAGTAGTTGCTGCAGATGTAATTGTTATTCCTCTTTCTTGTTCTTGCACCATCCAATCCATGGTAGCATCGCCGTCATGTACTTCTCCAATTTTATGACTTTTACCTGTATAATACAATATACGCTCAGTTGTTGTAGTTTTACCTGCATCAATGTGAGCCATAATGCCAATATTGCGTGTGTATAATAGATTCTCTGACATTTTTATTGTATTCTCCTAGTATTTTTTTTAATCAAAAAGTAATGAACTATAATTAGGTTTTTATTCAAGATAAACCTTAAAATCTGAAATGTGAAAACGCCTTATTAGCTTCAGCCATACGGTGAGTGTCTTCTTTACGTTTGAATGCTGCACCTTCTTCTTTAAAAGCAGACATAATTTCACCAGCCAATTTCTGACTCATTGATTTTTCATGTCTTTTGCGTGCATAATTCACTAAAGCTTTCATTCCTATTGACATTTTTCTGTCAGGTCTGATTTCTGAAGGAATTTGAAAAGTAGCTCCACCGATTCTACGGCTGCGAACTTCAACAGATGGAGTTACATTTGCTAATGCTTTTTTCCATACTTCTACACCATCTTCTTTTGTTTTATCAGATACAATGGTCATTGCATCATAAAAAATTTCAAAAGCTGTGCTTTTCTTTCCCTTTAACATTAAATTGTTAACGAATTTAGTAACCAAAGTATCATTGAACTTTGGATCTGGTAATATGATTCGCTTTTTGGGCTTAGATTTCCTCATTTTATTAAAAAATTTGGTACTTTATTAATATGTTATTTTTTTGCTTTTGGTTTTTTAGTACCATATTTTGAGCGTCTTTGGTTTCTTCCGTCAACGCCAGAAGTATCTAAAGCACCTCTGATGATATGATATCTAACACCTGGTAAATCTTTTACTCTACCTCCTCTAATCATTACGATTGAATGTTCCTGTAAATTATGACCTTCACCTGGAATATAAGCATTTACTTCTTTTCCATTTGTTAATCTAACTCTCGCAACTTTACGCATTGCAGAATTAGGTTTTTTTGGTGTTGTGGTATAAACTCTTACACAAACGCCTCTTCTCTGTGGACATGAATCCAAAGCGGGAGATTTACTTTTGTCTGTTAACTTACTTCGTCCTTTACGAACTAACTGCTGTATTGTAGGCATATTACATTGATTGTTTTAATATCAAGTTTATTAGCGACCCCATTTTTTGGGACTGCAAAAGTAATACTTTATTTTGTAATAACAATACCCAAATTGAATTTTTTTGAGTATTTTTGCTTTTTGATAAATTGAATGCAAAATTAATAAATAATATCAACATATTCAATGCGTAAGTACAAACATATTTTTTTTGATCTGGACAGAACACTTTGGGATTTCGAAAAAAATTCAGAAGAAACCTTTAAGGATTTATACCTTATATATAATATAGAGCAGTTATTAAATTGTGATTTTGATTCTTTTTTCAAAACTTATAAAAAACATAATACACTTTTATGGGAAGAATACAGGAATAAAAAAATTATTAAAGAATTTCTTAGTGTACAAAGATTTTTTGCAACGCTAAACGATTTTGATAATTATGATTTAGAATTAGCAAAAAAAATGGCTGAAAATTATTTAATATTAAGTCCTCAGAAAAACCTCCTTTTTCCTCATGCAATTGAAACTCTTGAATATTTAAAAGATAAATATCAGCTCCATATTATCACAAACGGTTTTATTGAAGTTCAATATAAAAAAATCAAGAATTCAGGTATTGAAAAATTCTTTAATCAAACAATTACATCTGAAGAAGCAGGTGTTCAAAAACCAGATAAATATATCTTTGAATTTTCATTAAATAAGGTTAATGCCAGCCCCGAAGAATGTATAATGATAGGGGATGATCTTAAAATTGATATTTTAGGAGCTAAAAATGCAGGAATTGATCAGATCTTCTTTAATGTTGATAATGTGAAACATAATGAAAATATTACCTTTGAAATAGATTCGTTGAAACAAATTATTGAAATATTTAATTAATTTTTTTTATCAATTCATTTTTTTTGATATAAATGTTTGATTTTTCTATTATCTTTACAAAAAAATTTAGTATTAATTAAAATTACTCTTAGCGTATGAAAATTACAATTGTTGGTACAGGCTATGTTGGGTTAGTAACTGGTACCTGTTTTGCCGAAGTAGGCATTGATGTAACATGTGTAGATATTGATAAAGTTAAAATCGAAAACCTTGAAAAAGGCATTTCTCCTATTTATGAACCAGGATTGGATCCAATGATTGAAAGAAATGTCAACAAAGGAAGGTTAAAATTTTCAACTGATTTAGCTAATTGTATTGAAGGTACGGATGTAATTTTCAGTGCAGTAGGAACTCCACCCGACGAAGATGGAAGTGCTGATTTACAATATGTTTTAGATGTAGCACGTACAGTTGGTAAGTATATGAATGACTATATCCTGATGGTAACCAAAAGCACTGTACCTGTTGGGACTGCTAAAAAAGTAAGAAATGCAATTCAGGAAGAATTAGATAAAAGGGGTGTTAAAATTGAATTTGATGTAGCTTCAAATCCTGAATTCCTTAAAGAAGGTGATGCTATCAACGATTTTTTAAAACCAGATAGGATTGTAGTAGGAGTTGAATCTGAAAAGGCAGAAACAATAATCAATAGTCTTTACAAACCTTTTACTCTAAACGGTCATCCTGTTATTATTATGGATGTTCCATCCGCTGAAATGACAAAATATGCAGCCAACTCCATGTTAGCAACAAAAATCAGTTTTATGAACGATATTGCTAACTTATGTGAAATTATGGGAGCTGATGTAAATATGGTTCGCAAGGGTATTGGTAGTGATTCAAGAATTGGAACAAAATTTATTTACCCGGGAATCGGATATGGTGGCTCATGTTTCCCAAAAGATGTAAAAGCATTAATTAAAACTGCAGATCAAAATGGCTATAGTATGCGTGTTTTGAAAGCAGTTGAATATGTCAACGATGACCAGAAATCAGTTCTATTCAATAAATTAAATACCTATTTTAAAGGTGATTTAAAAGGAAGAACCATTGCAATGTGGGGTTTATCTTTTAAACCACAAACCGATGATATGCGTGAAGCTCCATCTTTGGTTCTGATTAAGAAGCTTTTGGAAGCTGGATGTAAAGTAAAAGTTTATGATCCTGTTGCAATGCATGAAGCTCAACGCAAAATTGGTGATGTTGTTGAATATTCAAAAGATTCTTATGACACTTTGGTTGATGCAGATGCAATGATGATAGTTACTGAATGGACAGAGTTCCGTTTTCCCAATTGGAATGTAATCAAGAAATTAATGAAACACCATGTTATATTCGATGGTAGAAATATTTTTGATCACAAAGAAATTAAAGAAAAAGGTTTTGAATACCATTGCTTAGGTATCAATACTTCAAAATAAATATTCACATCATTAAAAAAACCTAATCTGAAATATCAGATTAGGTTTTTATTTATCTAAAGGAAAATACAATGAGAAAAAAAATATTAGTTACTGGTGGAGCAGGCTTTTTAGGTTCACATCTTTGCGAAAGATTATTAAAAGATGGCAATGAAGTAGTTTGTTTGGATAATTATTTTACAGGACAAAAAGAAAATATTGTTCATTTACTTGAAAATCCATATTTTGAATTGATCAGACATGATGTAACCATGCCTTTTTTTATAGAAGTTGATGAAATTTATAACCTTGCTTGCCCAGCATCTCCTGTTCATTATCAATATAATGCCATCAAAACTGTAAAAACATCTGTGATGGGAGCAATAAATATGTTAGGACTGGCAAAAAGGATAAAAGCAAAAATCCTACAAGCTTCAACAAGTGAAGTTTATGGTGATCCGGAAATTCATCCTCAGGAAGAATCATATTGGGGACATGTAAATCCAATCGGAATCCGAGCATGTTATGATGAAGGAAAACGCTGTGCAGAAACTCTTTTCGTTAATTATCACCGACAAAATAATGTTAAAATTAAAATCATTCGTATTTTTAACACTTATGGTCCGAAAATGCATCCTCATGATGGCAGGGTTGTTTCAAACTTTATTGTACAGGCATTACAAAACCAAAACATTACTATTTTTGGAGATGGAATGCAAACACGTAGTTTTCAGTATTGTGATGATTTAATTGAAGGTATGATACGAATGATGGCTAGCGGAGATGATTTTACAGGACCTGTGAATATTGGAAATCCAAATGAGTTTACTATGCTTGAATTGGCTGAAAAAGTTATTAAACTTACCGGTACAAAATCGAAAATAGTCTTTGAACCATTGCCAGCTGATGATCCAATGCAACGCCAACCAAATATTTCGCTTGCAAAAGAAAAATTAGACTGGGAACCTAAAATCCAATTAGAAGAAGGGTTGATGAGAACAATCGAATATTTTAAAACCATTGTAAAATAAAAATTAAGATGAATATATTGGTAACTGGTAGCAACGGACAACTGGGAAATGAAATCAGATCTATCTCAAATCAATATCCTGATTATCATTTTGTTTTTACAGATGTTGCTGAATTAGATATAACAGAATATCAACAGATAGATTCTTTCTTTAAAGAAAATAACATCAATTTTGTGATTAACTGTGCTGCTTATACTGCGGTTGACAAAGCTGAACAGGAAATAGATACAGCTCGTTATATCAATGTAAATGCAGTAAAATATCTTTCACAAATTGCAAAAAAACATCATGCATTATTAATTCATGTTTCAACAGATTATGTTTTTGATGGTAAAAACCATAAACCTTATACTGAGGAGGATATAATTTGTCCAACTTCAGCTTATGGAAAAACAAAGGCTGAAGGAGAAACTGAAGTAAGAAATTATGCAGAAAAAGCAATTATAATCAGAACATCATGGTTATATTCTTCTTATGGAAATAATTTTGTAAAAACCATCTTAAAATATGGAAAGGAAAGAGGTAAATTAAACGTTGTTTTTGATCAGATTGGAACTCCTACCTATGCTGCTGATTTAGCATTTGCAATACTGGAAATTATTCCTCAATTAAATTCAAAGTTAACTATCGACACTTATCATTTTTCTAATGAAGGTGTAAGCAGTTGGTACGATTTTGCTAAAGAAATAGTTGAACTTTCAAATATGGATTGTATTATTAATCCGATCGAAACCAAGGATTATCCTCTTCCAGCTCCACGTCCGCATTATAGTGTTTTAGACAAGACTAAAATTAAAAAAGAATTTCATATTGATATTCCTTATTGGAAAGATAGTTTGAAAAAATGCCTCAAGTTATTAAATGAATAGAATTGGAAAAAGTAGGTTATCAACGCTTGTTTTTGAATCAGCAACGGAAGTACATAAATTATTGGGTCCAGGATTATTGGAATCAATTTATCGTTTGTGCTTTCTACAGGAATTAAGAAACCGGGGACTTTTTTTTAAAAAAGATTTTGGCTTCCCTATTTATTACAAAGAAATGAAACTTGATGCCGAAATTAAAGTTGATTTACTGGTTGAAAATGAAATTATTATTCAAATAAAAACTGTAGAAAAAATATTGCCTATGCATGAGGCGCATTTATTAACTGCATTAAAAATGAGCAATAAAAAGACAGGCTTTATTTTTAATTTTAATGAACCAAAATTAGTTGACGGCTATAAGAAAATTGTAATTAATGATTAATAAATAATTATTATGGAAAATATTGACAAAAACATTATGGAAAGAGCCAATAAATGGCTAACTGATTTTTACGATGATGAAACCCGCAAGCAAGTAAAATCTTTAATTGAAACCGATATAAATGAACTCACTGAATCTTTTTACCGTGATCTGGAATTTGGAACCGGTGGGTTGCGTGGTATTATGGGTGTTGGCACCAATCGCATGAATAAATATACTGTGGGTATGGCAACTCAGGGACTGGCAAATTATATTTTGAAAATGTTTCCTGAAAAGACAGATTGCAAAGTTGCTATTGCTTATGATTCGAGGAATAACAGCAAGTTTTTTGCTCAGGTTACTGCTGATGTTATGTCAGCTAATAATATAAAGGTATATTTGTTTGAAGAACTTCGACCAACTCCTGAATTATCTTTTGCTATCCGTCAGCTAGGATGTCAGAGTGGTGTTGTTATTACCGCTTCTCATAATCCTAAAGAATATAATGGTTATAAAGCCTATTGGGAAGATGGTGGTCAGCTCATTAGCCCACATGATACGAATGTAATAGATGAAGTTTTAAAAATAAATGATATCAGTCAGGTGAAATTTGAAGGTAATCCACAACTGATTGAAATGATTGGAGAAAATATTGATAAAGTATATCTGGAAAAACTCAAATCACTTTCATTATCTCCAGATTTGATCAAAAAACATAAAAATTTAAGTATCGTCTATACCGCATTACATGGGACAGGAATCACCTTGGTTCCCAGAGCATTGAAAGAACTTGGCTTTGAAAACATCCATATTGTTGAACAACAGGATATTCCTGATGGCAACTTTCCAACATTAAAATCTCCAAATCCAGAGGAAAAAGCAGCATTGGAAATGGCAATAGAAAAAGCAGGAAAAGTTAATGCTAATCTTGTTTTAGCCACAGACCCGGATGCTGATAGAGTTGGAATTGCTGTAAAAAACGACAAAGGAGATTATGTACTGTTCAATGGAAATCAAACCGCATCGGTATTGATTTATTATCTGCTGAACAAATGGAAAGAAAATGGCAAAATTACAGGAAATGAATATATCGTCAAAACCATTGTTACATCTGAATTACTGAAAGATATTGCCTTGAAAAACGGAGTTGAAAGTTACGATGTACTTACCGGATTTAAATATATTGCTGAAATTATTTTAAAATTAGAAGGTAAAAAAACTTTTATTGGTGGTGGTGAAGAAAGTTATGGTTATCTGGTTGGTGATTTTGTTAGAGATAAAGACGCCGTTATTTCTTGCTGCATGATATCAGAAATGGCAGCCTGGGCAGCAGAATCAAATAAAACGTTTTATGATATTCTAATAGATTTATATGCCGAATATGGTTTCTATAAAGAAGATTTATTATCAATTACCAGAAAAGGTAAATCCGGAGCTGAAGAAATCCAACAAATGATGGCTGTTTACCGTAACCTCCCTCCTACTGCTATAAACGGAAGTAAAGTGATTATGATTAAGGATTATGGAAATCAAATTGCTATTGATTGTAATAACAATACTTCACAAGTAATTGATTTACCAAAATCTAATGTATTGCAATTCTTTACAGAAGATGGCAGTAAGATTACTATTCGTCCTTCTGGAACCGAGCCAAAAATTAAGTTTTATTTTGGAGTTAAGGATGTTTTATCGTCTAAAGCAGAATTTGAATCAGTAAATCAAAAACTTGATGCAAAAATTAAATCAATCATAGCTGACATGAAACTTTAATTTCATGAATTTGATTAGTAAAAACAAAACCCGTTGAGAAATATTTCCAGCGGGTTTTGTTTTTATTAATTTTCATCATTTTTGAATTTATAATTTTGAAGAATTATTTATTCATCATACTTAATTTTTCCTTATCATTACCCATTAATACTAAAAAAATACTTACTTTCGCTTCAAACTAAAAATAATGGATAATTACATTCAAAAAACTTCTATTAAAAACTGGGCAGAAGACGATCGACCCCGTGAAAAATTAATGCTTAAAGGAAAAAGTGTATTAAGTGATGCCGAACTTATTGCTATCCTGATTAATTCGGGTAACAATGAGGAATCTGCTGTGGAATTATCCCAACGTATCCTACGCTCAGCAAATGATAATCTGATTGAACTTTCAAAACTCGGAATTAACGATTTGATTAAAAACTTTAAAGGCATTGGTGAAGCTAAAGCCATAAGTATTATTGCAGCACTCGAATTGGGTAAACGTCGACGGAGTTCTGATGTACTGGATAAGAAAAAGATTTCATCAAGCAAAGAAGCATTTGAAGTTATGCAAAGTTATGTTGCAGATATTCAACATGAAGAATTTTGG
This sequence comes from uncultured Bacteroidales bacterium, assembly GCA_903936865.1. Classification (GTDB taxonomy): domain Bacteria; phylum Bacteroidota; class Bacteroidia; order Bacteroidales; family JACABE01; genus JACABE01. The sequence goes on from CAIZXK010000034.1 coordinate 31,709, forward strand.
ATAATTATGCTAGGCAGAAACAACAAAATAATTAAAATTTTATGCGTTAGCGAAGGAGGAACTGCAGGTACCGTTGTTGATCCAAAAAAAATATTTAAATTAGCACTCGAAAATAATGCATCTTCATTAATTTTGTGCCATAATCATCCTTCAGGAGCAATAAAACCGAGTGAGGCCGATATTAAAATTACCAGCAAAATTAAGAAAGCCGGCGAAATGCTCGAACTAAATGTTGTTGACCATATTATAGTAGGCGACGAAAATTATTTTAGCTTTGCCGATGAAGGAATTTTGTAACATAAACAACCTAATTATTTATGACCTATGTTAATATATACCACAAAAATAACAAACAGGATTAAATATATCTTCAAAGTATATTTTGAAGAATTATTGGGTGTAAAATACAGTTTTACTACAATAAAGGAAGATTTTGAAGCTTATGAAGGAATCAAATTCAGCTACGCAGATCAAGCTTTGGGCAATGAATTATTCTTTTGTTCCGGTAATTTATTATTTGAAAACAATATTCATGAGATAGATTTCAAATTTATTGATTTTGAAAGCAATACAGCAATATGCCCAACTTTCAATAAAAGATCAGCTTTACCTTTCGATCCTTTTTCTGCCGGATTTTATTTGATTACCCGATACGAAGAGTATTTACCTTATATAAAAGATCAATACGAAAGATTTAGTGCAAATCAAAGTCTGGCGTATCAAAAGTACTTTCTGAAAAAACCAATGATTAACATTTGGGCTATAGCTATTTCGAAAATAATTAAAGAAAATTTCAGTGATTTCAAACCAAAAACCAGGAAATTTAAAATTATTCCAACCATTGACATTGATTGTGCCTATGCATTTAAATTAAAAGGAGTTATTCGTTCAATCGGAGGATATTTAAAATCAATAAAAGAGATTAATTTTAAAGATATTATCGAAAGAACTGCTGTTTTAAGTGGGTTTCAAAAAGATCATTTCGACACATTTGATTATCAATTTGAAATTCACAGTAAGTACAATTTAAACCCAATTTACTTTGTATTGTTCGCCGAATATGGAGATTTCGATAAAAATATTCATGTCAATAACCAAAAGTTTCAATCATTGATTAAAATGTTGGAAGACAATGCAGAAGTTGGAATTCATCCTTCGTATGCTTCAAATACAGACCCGAAAATACTCAAAAAGGAAATTACTAATCTTTCAAAGGTACTAAACCGCCAGATTACAAAAAGTCGTCAACATTTTCTAAAGCTCAGTTTTCCTCATACTTACAGAAATCTAATCGATTTGGATATTACAGATGATTATACAATGGGTTATGCTTCTGAGATTGGTTTTAGAGCAAGTATCTGCAATAGTTTTAACTTTTACGATCTGGAAATGGAAGTTGAAACCAACCTTAGAATTCATCCGTTTGCTTTTATGGAAGGCACTTTGCGCGACTACCTGAGTATAAATTCAAACAGAGCGTTGGATTATATAAAACCACTTATTGATGAAGTTAAAGTAGTTAACGGAACTTTTATTTGTCTGTGGCACAATGAATCACTAAGTAATCAACGTCGTTGGGTTGGCTGGCAGGAAGTATATGAGGAAATGATTAAATACGCCTTAAAGAAATGATACAGTTTATCGAAAGCAAAAATATTGACAAAGTTAAATGGAATCACTGCATCGGTAATTCCATCAATAGTTTGCTTTATGCATACAGCTGGTATATGGATGTAGTTTGTGAAGATTGGGCCGCATTGGTCGAAAATGATTATGAAAGTGTTATGCCTTTGGCTTATCGTAGAAAATTTGGCATACATTATATATATCCACCAATTTTCATTCAGCAATTAGGTATATTTTCAATGGTTTTGCTTGACGATGAAATTAGTGACAGATTCCTTAAAGCTATCCCAAAAAAATTCCGTTTTATTGAATATAACCTTAATTCATACAATCAAATAGATAATAAAAAATATAAAATAAAAAATAATGTAAATCATTTACTTGATTTAATTATTAATTACGAAGCAATAGCTAAAAATTATTCGGAGAACCTAAAACGTAACCTGAAAAAAGCAAATAAAACAGGTGTTAATATTTCACAAAACATTAAACCCGAAGATATTATTGAAATATTTTCAAAAAATAAAGGTAAAGAGATAAATAAATTCGGTATAAATGAGTATGCAATACTAAAAAAACTAACTTACATTGGTATTCACAAAGGATATATTCAAACTTATGGAGCTTATACCATTCAAAATGAATTATGTGCCGGAGCAATCTTTGCTGTTGACAAACAAAGAGCTATATTTTTGTTTTCAGCAACAAATAAAGTTTCTAAGAATCTTTTTGCGATGCCTTTACTAATTGATAATTTTATAAAAAATAATGCAGAAAAAAATATTGTTCTTGATTTTGAAGGTTCTAATAATGAAAATCTGGCAAGATTTTACAAAAGTTTTGGTTCAAAAACGGTAAATTATAATACTTTACATATTAATAAACTACCATTTTATATTAAAATTGGAGTTTTTTTTGTAAAAAGAATAAGAAATTTCGTTTGGTTAAGAAATATTAATTAATTTTGATTGTTTTTGAATTATTAAAAAAATACAAAATGGTAAATAATCTAGGAAATCAGAATTCGCTTTTCAATCAGTTTATTGCAGAAGTTAGAGACGAGCAGATCCAAAAAGACAGTATGCGTTTTAGGCGCAATATGGAAAGATTGGGTGAAATTTTTGCTTATGAATTAAGTAAAAAATTAGCGTTTGAAAACAAAGAAATTACAACATCTTTGGGAATTAAGGAAGTAGCTGTTTTAAAGTCGCAACCTGTTATTGCTTCGATTTTAAGAGCTGGATTGCCTTTTCATACCGGATTGTTAAACTTTTTCGACAAAGCTGAGAATGCTTTTATATCAGCTTATCGCAAACATGATAAAAATGGTGGATTTGAAATTCAGATTGAATATATTTCTTGCCCCGATTTAACTGACAAAATCCTGATTCTTGCTGATCCGATGCTTGCCACCGGAGCATCTATGGTAAAAACCTATAAGGAACTTTGTATTTACGGCAAGCCTGCGCATACCTATTTTGCATCCGTATTGGCAAGTTTGGAAGGTATCGATTATGTTAGAAAACATCTTTCAACTGATGATGTATCTATATGGGTTGGAGCAATTGACGACGAATTAACAGCTCAGGCTTATATTGTTCCGGGCCTGGGTGATGCCGGAGATTTGGCTTTCGGAAACAAATTGCAATACTAATTTACTCTAAAACATTAGCTTACACATATCATGAAATTACTCGTTATTGAGAATATAAAGATTTCGCTCGAATCCATCAGAAGCCATTTATTAAGAACTATACTTACCATTCTTATTATTGCATTTGGAATAATGGCTTTGGTAGGAATACTAACTGCCATAGATTCACTTGAATATAGCATTACAAAAAGTTTTTCGAGTATGGGAGCCAATACATTTACCATCAGAAACCGATCCATGCAAATGCAGATTGGCGAAGGCAGAAGAGAAAAACATTACGAAGCGATTACAATAGATCAGGCTCAACGTTTTAAGGAAAACTATAAGTTTCCTGCTTATACTTCCATTTCAACTTTTGCTACACATACTGCCACTGTTAAATTTGAAAGTGAAAAAACCAATCCAAATATTGGCGTAATTGGTGCCGACGAAAACTATATGTTTACTTCTGGCAGCGAATTGGAAAAAGGAAGAAATTTTACACCTATCGAGGTTTTCGCAGGAAGTAATGTCGCCATTATTGGTGGAGAACTAGCTTCATCCATATTCAAAAAAGGAGAAAATCCAATAGAACAAATTATTACAATCGGACCTGGAAAATATATTGTTATCGGGGTATTAAAATCAAAAGGCAACAGCATGGGTTTTAGTGGCGACAAAAACTGCATTCTCCCACTTAACAATGTACGCCAAACTTTTGCCCGGTCTAATATGTCTTTTAGCATTAGTGTTTTGGTAAAAGATCCGAAGCGTATGGATGCAGGAATTGACGAAGCTGTTGGATTATTCAGGGTTATCAGAAAAGTAAATATTGGGGAAGATAATTCATTTGAAGCTGCCAAAAGCGATAATATGGCAAAATCGTTTATCGAAAACATGAAATATGTTTCGATGGCAGCCTCTATAATCGGTTTTATTACCCTGCTGGGTGCTGCAATTGGACTGATGAACATTATGTTAGTATCTGTCAGTGAACGTACCCGTGAAATTGGAATCCGCAAATCGATGGGAGCCACAAAAAAAGTTATAAGAAATCAATTTTTGTTCGAAGCAGTCGTTATTGGTCAACTGGGTGGAATACTAGGCGTTATTCTTGGTATTCTAATCGGCAATGTCGTTTCATTAGCTATTGGCAGCGATTTTATCATTCCTTGGAAATGGATAATTGGTGGAATTTCTATGTGTTTGGCTGTTGGACTTATTTCCGGTATCTATCCAGCAACAAAGGCAGCTAGTCTCGATCCTATTGAATCGTTAAGATATGAGTAAAAGAATTTAAAAGTATATAGAAATGCAAAAATAAAATGAAAATGAAAATGAAAATGAAAAAAACTTTACTTCTCTTCATAGCTTTTTATTCATTGTCAATTGCTTATGGACAGACAAATACATACCATCCCTTTTCTGATTCAGCTATCTGGAGGGTTGATATTTTGGTAAATAATCCTCAAGGAGGTGGCTGCCTTGCAACCTATTATTTTCACTATTATTCTTCAGGCGATACGTTGATTAATAGCTTAATACATAATAAAATTTACAAATCCTTTGTTGCACTTACTTCTACAGGAGCAGCATCTCCCTGCAATCCTCTACCACCACTTCAATTATCAGGTTATATAGGAGCCTTAAGAGATGACTCCGTTGCTAATAAAACATTTTTTGTTTTTCAAAACGAAACTAACGATTCTCTTCTGTTTGATTACAATTTAAATGCAAATGATACTGTAAAAGGTTTTATTGGAGCATATTGTACCACAGTAGTTTCATCTGTAGATTCTATAATGATAAATGGAAATTACAGAAAAAGATGGAATTGCAATGCTTGCGGTAACTCTAATCAATACATCATAGAAGGAATAGGAACAAGTTATGGTTTAACGGAAATATTTGTAAATAATTCGGTTAATCCATTTGGCCGGTTAATATGTTCCAGAGAAAACACAAACATACTTTATGCTACTGGGTATAATTCTTTATTTGGATGTGAATTAATTTACAACGGAATAGATGAATTAAATACAGATAATAATTTCAAGGTTTTCCCAAATCCATTTTCTTCTTCATTAAATTTTGAATCAGATAAAACGCTGACTAATGCATACATTACAGTTTACAATATACATGGACAGAATGTAAAACAAATTAAAAATATTTCAGGTCGGTCTATCACTTTGCATCGCGACAACTTACCAGACGGACTGTATTTCTTTTGTTTAATGCAAGACCATAAAGTAATATTTTCAGAAAAACTTATAATTACAGATTACTGATTTAAGTAAAAAAACTCAAATACATATTGAATAATTGAGTGGTATTTGTTGAGTTTTATTAAATTGCTGATTTTCTGAGTAAATTAAAAGAAATTAGTTGCAATTTTTTATAATACAATTCGTTATAATCGAGTTATTAACCATAATCCAATTAGTAGAATGAATAAAATCAGATCAATTTTGATACTTACTGTTATCGTAAGTATGATTTCCTGTAATCCACCGGTAACTTTTGACGAACCACAACCAGCAGGTGTTAAAAACATACAGAAATTCCCTAATCGATTGCAGGGAGAATATCTTAGTTTGACTGATAATTCTTTACTGACAATTAATGATCATTTAATCCAGCGAATTTACAATTTTGACAATAAAATAAATATCAACGAACTCGATAGCAACTTCAGACTTTCGGGTGATACTTTAATAGATTTAATATCAGACGAAAAAACATTAGTAAAACGCGTAGGTGATAGTTTGATAAACCATGTTTATTATGTAGATACACTGTTTGAGATAAATCAGGAAAATGTTGTAAGAAAATTTAAAGGGTTTTACTTTATTAACAAACTTTTCGACAAGGAAATGTGGGAAGTTAAGAAGATACAATTACTGAAAGGACAACTGATTATAAGTAAAATTTCAACAAAAAATGACCTTGATAATTTAAGAGCAATAACCGAGACACCAATGGATACAATTTATCCTTATAAAATTAAAGCAACGAAAAAGCAATTCAAGCACTTTGTAAAAAGCAATGGATTTAGCGATAGCGAAACTTTTATATTGCAAAAGAAATAATCAGGAAACATAAACCAGAATGCCAATAGCAATCAAGTAAACAGCTTTCTGATTAAAAGAAAAATTGCGATGTACTTTCAATCACCTGACTTTTAAACAATAGCCAAACAAAAACAATAAATATTAATGCACAAGAACGAAACAAATATTTTACTTTTTGATGGAGTTTGTAATTTATGTATTAGCATTGTGAATTTTACAATAAAAAAAGATACAAAAGGAAAATTCAAATTTGCAGCACTGCAATCTGAAAGCGGACAAGCATTGCTTAATAAGTTTGGGCTATCAACAAAGGATTTTAACTCGTTTATTTTCATTAGTGGAGATAAATATTTTATCAAATCATCGGCAGTGCTTCATGTTCTAAAAGAATTAGGAATAGTCTGGATACTTTTTTACATTTTTATTGTTATACCAAGACCTATAAGAGATTTTATGTATAGCATAATTGCAAAAACACGATATACAATCTTTGGAAAACAGAATACCTGCTTTATACCAAGTCCTGATATAAAAAGAAAGTTTGTAGACTGATTAATAGAATAAGAACTACAAAATATGAATAGATTTTCATAACAAAGAGAACAATGTAATAAACAATAAAATACAACTATTAATAAAATTTTTAACTTTATATTAATTTGCTATGTTCTTACAGTTTTGAGGTTTCTTCATATTTTATGATTCATACCTTATGTGATATAATAATTTTTAGTAATTTTGAAGCTTCAATAGGAGAACAAAATTTTGAGAAACTTTTTAAATGAATTAAATGAAGCTCAACGCATAGCCGTTGAAGTTACCGATGGTCCTGTGATGATTATTGCGGGAGCAGGCTCCGGCAAAACACGGGCTCTTACTTACCGCATTGCATATTTACTTAGTAAAGGAGTGGATTCTTTCAATATTCTGTCGCTTACATTTACCAATAAAGCAGCCCGCGAAATGAAAGAACGTATCTTTCAGCTGGTAGGTCCCGATGCACGCAATTTGTGGATGGGTACTTTCCACTCTGTGTTTGCCAAAATACTTCGCTTTGAAGCAGAAAAACTCGGTTATCCTTCCAACTTTACTATTTACGATACAGACGATACCAAAAGTCTGATGCGTAGTATTATAAAAGAACAAAATCTCGATCCTAAGCAATATGTCCCCAATTATGTTTTACATAGAATTTCATCAGCCAAAAGCAGTCTGCTGAACGAAATAGATTATGTAAACAATGCCGAACTGCTAATGCAGGACAAACAAGCAAACAAACCGATGATTGGAGAACTTTTCAAACTCTATAACATGCGTTTGCGAAAAGCACAAGCCATGGATTTTGATGATTTGCTCTATTATACAAATGTATTACTTCGCGATTTTCCGGAAGTTCTTTATAAATACCAACAGAAATTTAAATACATTCTTGTTGATGAGTACCAGGACACCAACTATGCTCAATATCTGATTGTAAAAAAACTGGCTGCGAATAACGAAAATATCTGCGTTGTAGGAGATGATGCTCAAAGTATTTATGCGTTTCGTGGTGCAAATATTCAGAATATTTTAAACTTTAAAAACGATTATCCCGATTTAAAAACATTTAAGCTTGAGCAAAATTACCGATCAACCAAAGTTATTGTTAATGCTGCAAATAGCCTGATTGCTAAAAATAAAGATCAGATATTCAAGGAAGTATGGACAGAAAATGAAGAAGGCAATAAAATTAAACTTTTAAAAGCAACATCCGATAATGAAGAAGGTACATTGGTTGCCAATTCTATATTCGAGCTTAAAATGAATAATCAGTTAAACAACGATGCCTTTGCAATATTATACCGCACCAATGCACAATCACGTTCAATGGAAGAAGCATTAAGAAAACTTAATATTCCATATCGCATTTACGGTGGACTTTCATTTTACAAACGCAAGGAAATAAAGGATTTATTGGCTTACTTCCGTCTGGCAATCAATCATAATGATGAAGAAGCTTTAATTAGAATCATCAATTTTCCTACAAGAGGAATCGGGCAAACCACCATAGACCGGCTTCGTTTGCTGGCTGATGAACACAGCCGAAGCATATTCAGAGTGATGGAAAGTCTTGAATTTGTAAAATCTGATATTAATCAGGGAACCCGAAGCAAACTAAATGAGTTTGTAATTAAAATCAAAAGCTATTCGGTAATGCTTAAAACCCGAAATGCCTATGATTTGGCAAAACACATCGCTATTTCATCGGGTTTGATGAAAGCCCTTAATGATGATGATACTCCCGAAGGTGTCAGCAGAATAGAGAATATTGATGAATTACTCAATGCCATTAAGGATTTTACCGAGAAACCACAGGAACAGATAGAAACAGGTATTGACGAAATGCCCGCAAACAGTATCAGAACGCTGGATGAATTTATGCAGGATATTGCATTGCTTACCGATGCAGACAATGATAATGAGGATGATAATAACAAAGTATCACTTATGACCATTCATGCTGCCAAAGGTCTTGAATTTCCTTATGTTTTTGTTATAGGAATGGAAGAAAACCTATTTCCTTCCATCATGTCGATTTATTCGAGAGCTGAACTGGAAGAAGAAAGAAGATTATTTTATGTAGCAATAACACGAGCAGAAAAGCGACTTACACTTTCTTTTGCAGAAAACCGTTATCGCTGGGGCAATCTTACCTTTGCAGAACCTAGCAGGTTTATAGAAGAAATAGATCCCAGTTACATAGATTTTCCTCAAAAAAATCCAACACTGAAAAAACTTTATAGCAACGATACAACTATTGAATTCAAAACAAAGATTCATAGCACCACAGAGCTAGGTAAATTAAAGAAAATATCCGATAAGGAAAATAATATACCCCAGCAAAACACACAACTGGTTGAAGATTTCGACAGTTTTACAGCAGGAATGGATGTCGTACACGATCGTTTTGGAAATGGAAAAATAGTTCAGGTGGAAGGTATAGGAGCCAGCAAAAAAGCAACTGTAAATTTTGAGAATATTGGCAACAAGCAATTACTTTTGAAATTTGCAAAGCTAAGGGTAGTTGAGTAATTGAATAAAAGAGTAAGCAAATATTAATCAATACACTTTAACTTTTAAAACTTTATAAACTCAATTATACATTATTAATAAAATTTGTTTATTTTTGCATAATAAATAGATACTGTTTTTTACTACCATTTATTAACAGTAAAATAAAACGAATTATTGAGATTTACTATAATCTCCTTATAAACAAACATTTTCATTACCTTTATGGAATATAATTCAACACGTAACAAGCTTATCATACCTGAATATGGACGTAATGTTCAAAAGATGATTGAATACGCTATTAATACCGAAGACAGGGATCATCGCAATAAATTGTGCAAAGAGATTATCAGAGTAATGGGTCAAATTAATCCTCACTTACGCGATGTTTCTGATTTTACACACAAACTTTGGGATCATCTTTTTATTATTTCAGACTTTAAATTGGACGTGGATTCACCTTATCCAATTCCAACACGTGAATCTTTTGATGTTAATCCAGAAAGAATTCAATATACTGATAAAAAATTTACGTTCAGACATTACGGTAGAAATATCGAAATAATGATTGAACATGTTGCTTCTCTTGAAGATGGAGAAAAAAAAGACAGATTAATCAAGCTTATTGCCAATCATCTTAAAAAGTCATATTTAACCTGGAATCGTGATAGTGTTGATGATGATTTAATTATTGAACATCTGAAAGTTATGTCAAAAGGGCAATTAAAATTGAATGCCGACTTTAAATTTCAAAGTTCTAATGATATTCTGGCAAAAGCAAAGTCATCTTCAGGTTCAAAAAGTCAATCGAATAATCCTTCAAACAGAAACAATCTTCAAAAGGGACGCAGACCAAGAATTACGCTTACTTCAGACAGTAATAATCCTTCAAGAAATACCAATCCCCGAAATAATCCACAGAATAATAATCAAAGAAATAGCAATCAACGCCCTGGAAATTTTAATCAGCCAAGAAAAAGCAATTAATTTTTAATACAGACAAGCTATGAGTTCATTTGAAATTACAGGCGGGAAAAGATTACATGGCGAAATAATCCCGCAAGGTGCTAAAAACGAAGCTTTACAGGTTATATGTGCCGTACTTCTTACTGCCGATAAAGTTTGCATCAGCAATATTCCCGACATAAGAGATGTAAATAAACTTATCGAACTCTTGTCGGAAATGGGCGTAAAAGTTGAAAAAACAGGAAAAGAGCAATATACTTTTCAGGCAGATTATGTTGATCTGGAATATCTAAAAACTGAAACTTTCAAAACAAAAGCAGCTTCTTTAAGGGGTTCGGTAATGATAGTAGGGCCACTGCTCGCTCGTTTCGGAAAAGCATATATACCTCAGCCTGGTGGCGATAAAATAGGTCGCCGCCGTTTGGATACTCACTTTATCGGATTAGAAAAACTGGGAGCCAAATTTGATAACGATAATTTTAATAAATTTTATAAAATAGATGCTTCACACCTGGAAGGCTGTTACATGCTTCTCGATGAAGCATCAGTAACCGGAACAGCCAATATAGTTATGACAGCTGTAATGGCAAAAGGGAAAACCACTATTTTTAATGCAGCCTGCGAACCTTACCTTTTGCAATTGTGCAATATGCTAAACAGCATGGGTGCAAAAATTAACGGAGTCGGTTCTAACCTGCTCACCATTGAGGGTGTTAAAGAAATGCATGGCTGTGATCACAGACTTTTACCCGATATGATTGAAGTTGGGAGTTTTATTGGTTTAGCAGCCATGACTCGTTCTGAACTTACCATCAAAAATGTTAACTACCATCAGTTGGGAATCATACCCGAAGTATTCCGCCGTTTAGGTATTAATATCCAAAAGCGTGAAGATGATATTTATATTCCTCAACAGGATAATTATGAAATCGAACATTTTATGGATGGCTCAATAATGACCATTTCAGATGCTCCCTGGCCGGGTTTTACACCCGATTTAATCAGTATTGCTTTAGTTGTGGCTACACAGGCTCGCGGAAGTGCATTAATCCACCAGAAGATGTTTGAGAGCAGGTTGTTTTTTGTTGATAAACTGATAGATATGGGTGCTCAGATTATACTGTGCGATCCCCATAGAGCAACAGTAATCGGACTAAACCACCAATATCCTTTACGTGGTATCGAAATGATTTCACCTGATATAAGAGCTGGTGTAGCACTTTTGATTGCTGCATTATCTGCTCAGGGAAAAAGTACCATACATAATATCGAACAAATAGATCGTGGTTATCAGCAAATTGATGAGCGATTAAATAAATTGGGTGCCGAAATAAAAAGATTCTGATAGCGGGTGTTGTAAAGCTAATTTCTTTACTTTTTACAATAATTAAAATTTATTCAATAGTTCGTTAAACTTTGACAAAGTTTATTCCTTCACAAGATTAACTAATTGATTATCTACATATTACAAAAACAAATATAACTTTATCAACGTTCTCAATATCTGCTACTTATATAGTTTAACGGAGTATTGATATTTCCTTTAATCATAAAATCTCCATATAACACCAAGTTTGAGAGACGAAGCCTGTTGTGGATAATGTGGCATCATATAAAAATTATAGTTAGTCCATCCGCTATTAATATGCTGGTATTTTAAGAATACATTTGCTCGCTTAATCTGCACATTTGCAAATACATCTGCATATACATAATTACCTATCTGCTTTGTTTCCTGAGTATAAAACATTCTTGTTGAAGGCATGTAATCATCAGCAAAATAACTGGTATTATAATAAAAACTTACACCCGGTTGTAAATACATATATTTCTTAAACAATTGTAAATTCAAATACCATGACTGCATGGCAGCAATCTGAGGCAATTTTATAATGCTGTGGTCGGGAGTATATTGATAAACCAAATCATTATCAATCTGTAAGCGGCCCCAGCTTATATCCTTGCTTAATTTAGCAACAAGCACATGTATCATGTTATCCTGCCATTCGGGCTTTGCATTATTAGTAAGATACACAAAATTATTCAACTGATGTAATGATACATCTGCATTGAAAGTTCCAATTTTTAGTTTGGCAAAATAAGTAATCAGATTTTGTTTATCAAAATCATTTTTCCATTTAAAGTAATTGGAATACCGCCAGGTATAAAACCAATCCGCTTCCTTCTGAGTATAAAATAATCCTGAAGTAAATAGTATTTTGCCTGGATGTTTTTTCAGGAAATCAAATTTTGCAACAGCTTTCAAACTAAAATCTCCGCCATTATAATCACCAATAACATATTCGCCGTTCAAATCAAGATGAAACTTACCAAATGCAAAAACCGACAAGGCTGCATAAGGTGTTATATGATTAAATGTTTGTATTTTAAACGTATCAATATACTCAATGTACTTATGCCGGATTCCGAAAACCAGATTAAATGCCTGAGGTGACAATGGATTTTCACTTATCCCGTTAGTCCAGGCAAAATTACTTTCAAACCATCGGAAATGAATACTATCATGTGTAGCAGTTGAATCAAAATAAATATTTCTGTAATAACCACTTTTGCCATCCAGATCGGAGTAGGTTTGAGAATTTTTATAATAATGCAAGGTAAGGGAAATGCTTCCCGGATTAAAAGTCCGATGAGGAATACTATCAACCTTCATCCTTTTGAAGTTGTAAATTTGCTTTACAAAAAAACCTGTTTCTTTATACTGATTATTGGCAGCTTGCAGATAAACAGGAACTGATAGCGTTTGAGTAGTTAATTTGTTTTCGAAAATGGAATCACTAACACCTCCATTTTCCTGAATTTCTATGCTTGAATGATAATAAGCTGCCAAAACACGATACTTGCCTAATGGAGCTACGTAATTGGTATTTACCATTAATTGCCTGTTGTCGCAACTCTGCCATTGATAACTTCCCCACGAATCCATTACACGGAAATTAATCCCGACATTCCAGGTTTTATTAATATTCTGGCTATGTATTACCTGAAGAATTTCCTCTTTTTCGGGTCCTGAAAGGTAAAAAAGTGAAGTATATGGTTTACGCACCTGATAATAAGGTTGGGTATAGTTGTTAAACAGTAAATCGTCAAAAGAATGAACGCCATAATCGAATCCAACTGTATGACGAGGTTCAAAAACTATTCGCTTGCTTGGCCTGCCAATATTCCCCATCCACTCGCTTAATCTATTCCGGTTAAAGGATGGGTTGTATTGTTCCAGACTTTTAATTATAGTATCAATTCTGTATGAAACAGGTAATTCAAAAGAATTGGCTTTATCATAATAATATTGAGTCCGGTTTCGAGCCCATGCAACCGAATCAACTCTTTGCCCATTAACAAAAGTAGATGCAAAAAGGAATAATATTACAAAACAAACAAAAGCCAATCTCAATTGCTTCATTTTAAAACAGATTAATAAAAAATGTTTATAAATTCAAATATTTTTCCAGGTACTCAAATTCTGGAGTTAACTCGCCTTTATGCAGAATCAAAGCTTTTTTCAATGATTTTGGCAGATCAAGATCGGCTGTAGGCAAATCATAATCGGCAAAAACAATTGGTTTAATAAAGTTCGACAATGCATCTGCAAATCCATCAGAAGAATCTCTTGGCAATTCACTAGGCAAAATATCAACTGCCATATCCAAAAGGCCTTCACCTTCGTAACCCATTGTATATTTATCCGTTATTGGATTATACACAAAAATGGGATCTTCTATTTCTGTACCATGGTGAGTGCATTCGATAGAACCATCGGGATCGCAGGTAATATCACCTATCACTGTTAATTTTGGATTTCCGTTACTATATAATTTCTTCAGATATTCTTTTGTTATAATTCGTGGATAGCGTGCATCCCAATACATACAATTCATCAATACCGTTAAATGCGGAATGTATTGTTCGAACTTGCTTACATAATTCTGTGGATTCCGGTAATAATCATACAAGTCAAACTCAATGTTATCTTTATGTTCTGAAATATGTTTTTCTTTAAAAACAACTTTAAAAATAATATTGTCGGGAAGTGCTGCCCTGTTTTTTAATTCCAATAATTTCTCGGTTGAAATCTCTTTTACAGGCAATAAACCACAAATTTCCTGAGCACCCAGCGACACATTTCCATAACCTGTAAAACCGATAACCAATGGTTGCAGTTCCTTTGGCAATCCATTTTCGGCAATAAGCTGTCCTACAAGACTTATTGCATCTTTAGCTTCGCGTAATGAATTATATAAGTGAGCCTGTTTGAGTTCTAAAAAAGGAGTATTAATTCCAAAACTTTTCCACCTTAATCCTAACGACCATAATGAATTAATCATTCCAGCCAAACCAGCATATTTTCCAAAAAATATCAACCTCTTATTTTGTTCATCCACTATTCTTTCATAATCAATGAGGTTGCATTTTAATTCCATCATTCGCTTAAGCATTGGCATATTATAAGATTGGCCTTTTATAACATGCGAAAAGAAAACATAGGTTTTTTCTGATTCAAAAAAATCCATAGGCATTTCCTTAACTCCCAGAATAACATTACATTTCTTCAGGTCATTTTCCACTAAAGCTCCTGCCTGAATATACTCCTCATCCTTAAAAATTCTTTTCTGAGACGTTTGAACAATAAAATCAAGTTTCTGATGCTCTATTAATCGCTTTACATGCTTGGGAGTCAATGGAGCTCTGCGTTCCATTACATATTTGTCTTCGTGCCTAATTCCTATATAGTTGCTCATATTGAAAATTAAAAAGTGTGATTGGTTTATTTATAAAGTTAAAAAGTTGGAAATAAAATAATCAGCTAAAATATAGTTAATTATGATATCTTATTTTTTTTGAATTGCAAATATATAAAAATACTGTGAATTTTTGGTTCAATTAACGTAATTTAATAATTGTAAAATCATTATGTAAAAGCTAAAAGAGTAATTAATACTTATATCCGCAAAATTACTTTTAAGAGATTAACTGCCATTAGTTGTCTCAAAATACTTTACTTTTTATTAAAAAAAGTTTAAAAAATCAGCAATCAGATAACTTGAGAAATTTCAGATTTTATTAAATTTTTCTGTCATGATAACTAAAATGGCATATAAATTGTAATTAAATTTTTACAAATCAATAAAAGTTTATATTTTTGAAAACAATTTAATAATTTATCACATGAAAAAACATTTTATTACGTTAGCAACCCTGCTCTTATTTTTTAGTTTAAGTTATGGTCAGAAATCAAACCTGGTTTTTTTCACCGAACAGGGTGAGCCATTCTATGTTATTGTAAATGGAATAAAACAAAATGCCGATGCACGTTCCAATGTAAAAGTTACTGATTTAACATCCCCATCCTATCTATGTAAAATTATTTTCAAAAACACCGAACTAGGTCAATTGGATAAAACGATATATTTGAATCAAGGGACTGAAACCACTTATATTATAAAGAAAAACAATAAAAACAAATGGCTTATCCGATGGATGAACGAAGCACCTGTTAAAAACAGCAAACCATCAACAAATTCATATACTTACTCAAATACAGAACCGGCTCCAGAACCAGTTCATGTCAATACAACACAAACTCAAATTCAAACCCCACCTAATAGTGCTAATATTGGTATAAATGTTTCGGATCCTACAACCGGAACAAATTTTAACATGAATTTAAATACTAATCTAACACCTAATCAGGCAAATACAACAACAACTACCACTACAACAACCACCACCAATCAGGGTGGAACAAATAGTAATCCTCCGGGACATCACAATCATACTACAGGCAATAACCATGGTACAGGTAACAACCAACATCAGGTTACTGATGCTGTTCCGGGTTATCGCGGTCCTTATGGTTGCAACTTTCCTATGACTCGTGATAATTTTACTACAGTGAAAAATTCAGTTTCAAGCAAAAATTTTGAGAGTTCAAAATTAACGGTTGCCAAACAGGTTATTACAAACAATTGCCTTACAACTTCACAAATCAAGGAAATCGTTAAATTATTTGATTTTGAAAGCACACGTCTTGAATTTGCAAAGTTTGCTTACAGCTACGTTTACGATAAAGGAAATTATTTCCAGCTTAATGATGCCTTTGATTTTGAATCATCTATTGACGAATTGAATAATTATATCAATTCAACTAAATAATTTTTTACAAAAGTTAGAAAATAGCTTTTTTTTGAATTATCTTTGCTTTTGAAGATTTGTTTTAAAGCAAAGATTTTTTTTTGATTAACATTTAATACTTGAAGCCATGAAAAAGATTCTTATCGCCGTAGATTTTTCAAGTCATACCCAATTTTCATGCAGCTATGCACTTGATATGGCAATTACTAACAATGCAGAAATAATGTTGTTCCATACCTATTTTACACAATATTATTTTTCATCGCCAAGTATGCCCGATGCTTTCGAAATAAGTCCATTTTCAAATTCCGAATCAAGTTCTGAAGCTGAAGAATCGGCAAAAACACAAATGAGTAGTTTGCAAAATGAATTGATTGAAAGAGCTATACAGAATTATGATAAACCAATAAAGATAAAAACAAAAATTACAAATGGAAATTTTGCAGATGATTTATTGGATTTTTGCAGCGATTATTTCCCATCAGTTGTAGTTATTGGTTCAAAGGGTATTGGCGAAAGCACTTCCTTATTTGGAAGAACTGCAATTAGAATTTTTAATAAGCTGAAACATCCTGTTATTGTAATTCCTGCTACTGATGATTCCAAGACTATCGAAAATGTGATGTATATTGCAGATTTAGAAGCTTCCAATAATGTTTTGATAAGGAAAACCTATAATCTTTTAGAGAATTTTAATCCGAAAATCTTCTGTGTTCACCTGGCTGAGGATAATAATTACCTGAAAGCATACTCGTCAAACGAATACTTAAAATCAGAATATCAGAAAGAATTAAATGTAAACAAGTTTCAGAGCGATGTGCTCGAAGGAACTGATAAACATGATGAAATAGATGAGTTTATAAAAAAGAACAATATAAATATGATCGTTTTTATGCCTCACAAAGCCAATTTTTTCCAACGGCTTATCGGACAGGAAAAATCAAAAGAATATCTGTTTGAAACCAATTTGCCAATTCTTGCCATCAGATTATAATTTTTTTGAATTTAACATTTACTTGATAAATTAATTTTTAACTTTGCTTCAACATTATTTATAAAAAAAATATGAATACAAAAATGGATAATATTATACTTATACCTACTGATTTTACAGAGGTTTGTAACAATGCAGTAAAACATGGTGCAGAAACAGCCAAATTTTTAAATTATCAACTATGTTTATTACATGTAGTTGACAAAGACACTAAATCCTATTTAAAAAAGGAAAACCTTACCGAAGAAATTATTATTGAAAAGCTGGGGTTAATTTCCAATGAAGTCAATTCAACTTACGGAATTGAAGTTACAAGTATTTCGCGTGAAGGACATATATTTGAGACAATATCTGAAGTTGCTTCAGAAATTGGAGCAAAATTTATTGTTATGGGAACTCACGGAAAAGTTGGCATGCAAAAGATAACAGGTAGTTATGCCTTAAAAGTAATTACCAGTTCGCAAGTACCGGTAATTGTTGTTCAGAAACGTCCTTTCCAGAATGCTTACAAAGACATTGTACTTCCAATTACAAGCGAAGCAGGCCCCTGGGATAAAACTCAATGGGCTGCATCTATTGCAAAACAGTTCGACTCCTGCATACATATTCTGAAAATAAGTGATGATGAAGCCATTAATGAAGCTGTTAAAGTAATAACCAACTACTTTGATGAAAATAAAGTGAAGTATTTTGAAAAAACTGCTGAAAAGGGAACTAATTTTACCAAAGCCGTTATAGATTATGCCGTTTCAATAAACTCGGAACTTATTATGATTTTAACTTCCAGATCGAGTGCATTGAGCAACTTTATTCTGGGAGCTTATGATGAAGATTTAATTTTCAATATACCACAAATACCTGTTATGTGCATTAATCCCAGAGAAGTAAACTGGAAAAAAATTGTATCATACTAATTGAATTTTAAGAACTCACTTATAAAAAAATAGCCCGGTGAAAACATATTTATCGGGCTATTTTAATTATTTTGCAGGTAGATGTAAAGTTAAAATACAAACTATTTTTTTGTGTGTTTATTCAAAAAAAAATTACACTCTCCTCCAAAAAACAGTTATTATTACCTTGCATTACAGACAAACCCTCCGAAAATGTATTTGTCCATACCTTGCATTACAGACTACCTATCCATAAGTGTATTTGTCCATACCTTGCATTACAGACTACCTATCCGTAAACGTATTTGCCCATACCTTGCATTACAGACTACCTATCCGTAAACATATTTGCCCATACCTTGCATTACAGACTGCCTATCCGTAAACGTATATGTCCATACCTTGCATTACAGACTACCTATCCGTAAGGTTTTTTTGATTTTCCCGGTAACGGCGGGTAAAAATAAGAATTATTTTTTATCCTTTTTTGATATTCCCAAAAACAATAAGACACTTCCTAATCCGTTGCAATACAAACTATATGTGCAGTTTAAAGGAGCATCAAATGTTTTGCAAATCTACTTTAAAAAACTTAAATCACCAGATAAACTGTATTTGCCAAAAAGCATTAAATTTGCAAATAAAAAATCATGTTTTTAAGAAAAGTATTTTATAAAATAAGTCCCGAACAACGTTACTTTGTACGCAGGTTATATTATCTTCCTATCGATATTCTGGATACTATTACAGGCAAAAGAAATAAGTATATTCCTCCCCGTGGATTAATATTTACAGGTGGTGGTGATTATACAAAACTAGCCAATATGTTTTTTGCATATTTCAAAAACTATTGCAATCTTCAGCCCAATCATTGTGTACTTGATATAGGTAGCGGAATTGGCAGAATGGCTATCCCTTTTATTGGTTATCTGGATAATAATGGAAGATATGAAGGTATTGATATTGTAAAAACGGGTATTAACTGGTGTAATAAACATATTTCCAAATCAAATCCTCAATTCAGATTTAATCATTCTGATATTTACAATGATTTGTACAATACCAAAGGAAAAATCAAAGGCGAAGAATATAACTTTACATACAAAAATGATGAATTTGATCTTGCTTTTCTTACATCGGTTTTCACACACATGCTGCAAGCTGAAGTAGAGCAATGGCATCAATTGTCGGATTAAAAAAAGCCTCAACTGCATCAGCCACCATTGAAACATCAACGTCCCCAACCGTAATAACAGGCTCAAAGCCCTGGTTGACAACAGCTTCGATTAACTTATTAGTGGC